>CAXSIG010000480.1:0-4926 GCA_964237255.1 uncultured Bryobacteraceae bacterium | reverse complement strand
CGATACGCATGGGATGATAGTAAACAGCGCCTGGGCCGACGGCTCATGCTGGCGCAAAGTAATTCCCCTTCTGCAGGAAAGAGGATTTGAAGTTACGGCAGCGCAGATTCCGTTGACTTCGCTGGAAGACGACATTGCGGTAACCCGCCGCCTTCTCTCCATGCAATCGAAACCGACGGTTCTGGTTGGGCACTCCTATGGAGGAGCCGTGATCACCGGGGCGGCTGCCGAGATTCCGCAAGTCAAAGCGCTTGTATACATCACGGCGTTCGGTCTTGACGAAGGCGAGAGCCTCGACGCGCTCAGTAAGCAGGGCCCTCCTTCGCCAGGTTCCGCCGCGATCCGGCCCGATGCCAACGGTTTTCTCTGGATCGATCGGGAGCTATTTCGCGAAGCGTTTGCGGCGGATACCACGCCGGACGAAGCCGCTGTGATGGCAGCGGTACAGAGACCCTTGAGTGTCGCAAGCTTCACCGGCTTGGAAAGTGTTCCAGCCTGGAGAAAGGTGCCTTCGTGGTACCTGGTGTCCACGGAAGACAAGATGATTCCACCGCCGGCCCAGCAATTTATGGCCAAACGGATGGGAGCAACTACTCGATCAGTTCCGGCGAGCCACGCTTCCTTCATGTCTTATCCAAATGATGTAGCAGAAATTATCGAACTCGCGGCCGCTTCGCTCCTACAAGTGAAGGCTGCAGGTAAGTAATCCGCCAACAAACGTACAGAGCAAGGGAGATAACAGTGTCTAAGTTAGCGAATCAAGTTGCGGTAGTAACTGGGGGATCTCGAGGAATCGGCGCGGCAATCGCAAAGCGTTTGGCCGCAGAGGGGGCGCATATCGCAATTACGTATGTAAGGGATGCAGCCTCCGCTTCGGCCGTCGTAAACACTATTGAAGCCAACGGTGGGAAGGCACTGGCCATCCAAGCGGATTCCGCCGACGCCGAAGCCATCCAGAATGCGATTGACAAAGCGGCATCGCACTTCGGCAGGCTGGACATCTTGGTGAACAACGCCGGCACAGGGATTCCAAAGACTTTCGAGGAGGGAACGCTCGATGAGTTCGATCGGGTTATTGCGATCAACCTGCGCGGCACGCTTGTCGCTACTCACGCTGCGCTTCAGCACCTTGGCAAGGGAGGCCGGATTATTATGATCGGCTCGTGCGTCGGTGAGCGTTTGATGACACCTGGGCTGGTGGTTTACGCGGCTACCAAGGGGGCCGTGAAGATGTTTACGCAAGGACTTGCGAGGGAAGTCGGCGACAGGGGAATCACTGTCAACAATGTACAGCCGGGCCCAATCGACACTGACCTTAACCCGGCCGGAGCCGATTGGGCCACAACCCAGGTGGCCGCGACAGCGCTTAAGCGGTATGGGACGGCTGATGAGGTCGCCAACTTGGTAGCGTTCCTCGCCGGTCCGGAGTCGTCCTACATCACCGGCGCAAATCTAACCGTCGACGGCGGAACCAACGCCTGATTTGACGCGAGCGAACTGTTTATCGCAGGGGCATAGACTCAGCAACATAAAGGTCGCCACCACCCAGAGTTCCGGGAAAGGTAGCGGCATGCCTCATCCCGCTACGGAGGAATCGGAACAGATCCGGCTTTCGCATTTGAAACTCTCTTGGGAATGAATAAAGGACCCAAATGTGTCGACCGGTTTTGCGAAGCGCCTCAACGTCGTCGACGCTCTCGACAGTTGTGATTGTCGGGAAATAATATCGCTTATAGCAAGCGGCAGCTAAATCTGCGCTCGTCACGATGTCATCCGCGCCTTTGCGGCTGTTTACGTAAGCGAGGGCGCCCGTGAAGTCCTGCTTTGGCACTTGGTAATACCTGATCAGGGGGACGGAGGCTGCCGCAACCAAAGCGAGAGAAAGCACGGTGGTAAATCGCGCGATTTGCATCACGCGGCAGATTACGGTGAGGCCCCTGATTGCAATGAGCAACGCAAATGGCAGTTCGTACAATAACGATCTCGGATAGGCTCCGATGTGGAGCACAATGAGCAAGATAACGTTGAAGAGTACGGGGACAATCAAGATCCCGCTCAGCAGTCTGGTTTGGCGCCAGTAGCTATACCAACCCACAATGCCTAAGCACGCCAGCGCCGCAACGCCAATCAAACCGAGTCCCGCAACCAAACCGTTTCCAACCACCGGCAACAAATCGCCAACTTTCGTCCATCCGAGAGCAGTTCGGTCAGCATGAAGCATAAAGTGCAGCATCTCGCGCAAGAGGAAGATGTGTGCGGCGACGGAGAGCATTGTTGCGGCCGCCACACTCAACTGCAACGGTCCGCTTCGCCGCCAGCCAAGGGCCCACCAGCAACAGATCCACTGGCCTAGCAAAACGAAGGCGGTGTTTTGCAGACTGACGATTCCAAACGCCATCGAGAGAGCGTATCCGATCCAATATCGTGGTTCGCCCGTCGGGATCGCTCGAAGGAGGAACCCGGTTCCGAGCAGCGAGAAGAACACCATTGCGCTATAGCCACGGGCATCTTGCGAGAACCAAATATGGTGGTAAGAGAAAGTCAAAAATGCGGCCGCCAAAAGCGCTTCCCGTTCCGACGTGATGGCGCGCGCAGCATAATACAACGCGGGAATAGTCGCTAGTCCCAGCATCGCTGCCGGCAAACGCAATGCCCAGCCGCTCTCTCCGAACAAACCGACGGAGACGTGCGCCAGAACCGAATACAGCAGGTGTTGATTCATGGATCCATAGGTGCGGAAGATCTGGCCGACCGGCAGGCGAACATAGCTCACCAGAGTGCCGATTTCATCGAGCCACAGGTCCGAATTCAAGTGGAAAAAACGCAAGGTGGCTGCGGCGGCCGTCAGCGCGATCAACCATCGCCACGAAATCGGACCATTTACTCCGATTTGCGTCTTAATGGCAGCTGGATGCATGCTAAAGTTATAGTTTCGCCCCATGAAGGCTTGCCGCGCCCTTTTGTTTTTAGGGCTTTTTACGCCATTCTGTCTGGCGGATCCACCGTTACTGATTTTGGCTCCGCAGGTGTTTCAATTTCCAGCGGATCCCAGTCTTTCAGCGTCTCCATTCAAGCAATTACTGACGATTACGAATGGTACGCACGCTGACATGGAATGGAACAGCACGATTGTGGCGTCCGGTCCAACCGAATGGCTGACGATGACGCCCGCAAGTGGAACAGTTGTCAATCCGCAGGTTGACGGTCCGTATACGGTTGGAGTCGATATTGGCGTAACGCCAATGGGTTTGCCACCCGGCGTTTACACCGGAACGATCACGATTCGAGCGTCTCGCAATTACTTCGGATCCATCTTCGAAGCGATCGATTCTCCGCAGGTCGTGAAAGTCACTTACACGGTTTACGCCAACGCGACTCCCGCGGTTCGCGTCTCCACAAACTCAATCGATTTGACTGGAGTTGCGGGTATCGGGGCGGCTTCAGCGTCCTCCGTGACCATTAGTAACGCGGGACCAGGAACGCTAAACTGGATCGCCTCAGTGCAAAATATTGCCAGCTCTCCATGGCTGAGCGTTTCACCGCTAACCGGGGTGAACACAGGCGCTGTTAAGCTATCCGCAAATCCGGGATCGTTAGCGCCCGGGAATTACTCCGGAGCAATAGCTGTTACCAGCCCCGGTGGCCCGACACAAGTAGTGAACGTGAGTTATACCGTGCGAGCGCCGAAACCGGCTACTCTCGATGTGGCTACCGTTGCACTAACGTTCACTACGAGTTCAGGCGTAAGTCCAGCACCCAAATCCCTGGCCATTTCCAATTCCGGCGAACTGCCTGTTACCTGGAAAACCTCCGCGACAACTTTAAACGGCGGTCAGTGGCTCACCGTAAGTCCTTCCTCCGGGACAAATAACGGCTCCTTCACGATCGCACCGGACGCCCGATCGCTTCAGCCTGGAGTTTACGCAGGAAGGGTAAGCATTGCGACGGACAATCCGAATTTGCAGTCTCAGATTCCCGTGACTTTAACGGTTGTACGTGGCACTCCGGCCCTGGCAGGCGTCGGTTTCTATAATACGGCCAGTCTGAAGCCGGACGCGGTTGTCGCTGGATCTCTCGCGTCCGTATTTGGTGCTCGTTTGGGACCTGACGCGGGTGTGTTCTCGACCCTCGATCCAGTCTCAGGAACTGCTCCAACTAATTTGATCGGTACTCGCGTATTGATCGATGGAATCCCCGCTCCGCTGTTTTTCGTTTCCGCGCAACAGATAAACCTGCAGATTCCTTACGAAGCGGCCGGGAAGAAGACAGCGATCGCGCGCATCGAAGCGGATGGCTATGATCCCGCCGAATTTTCGATAACTCTTGTGCCGGTCAGGATCGGGCTATTTACATCGGACGGAACACGCGCTATGGCCGTAAATCAGGATGGACAATCAAACGCTACCGAACGTCCCGCTGCGCCGGGCAGTATTCTTACTTTTTTTGCTACTGGCCAAGGCGCTTTGACTGTTCCCGTCCCGACGGGTTCGGCAGCGACTTCGACCGATCCGATTCCGATGCCCATCAGTCCCGTTTCGTTTACTATCGGCGGAATGACGGCCAAAGTAATCTTTTCCGGCCTCGCTCCCGGCACGGTCGGCACCTTGCAACTGAATGTCGAGATTCCCAACGGTATCGAACCGTCTGATCGGACGCCGGTAACGGCACAATCCGGAAACGGAGACTCGAATACGGTTTATATTTCGACCTCCGCTAAGCAGGAATGATCGCCGGTCGTAAGACTTTGACCTTTTCCTGCCTACTATTCGGCAGCTTAGCGCTTTTAGGTCAAAGCGGCGTTGGCGTAATTAGTACGGTAGCCGGTACCACGGTTCCCGGGGGATCGCCACAACGCGGGTTTTCGGGCGATGGGGGCCCGGCGACGTCTGCGATGCTGGCGTTTGCCGATGTTCAGAACGCCTGCGA
>CAXSIG010000479.1:3527-4956 GCA_964237255.1 uncultured Bryobacteraceae bacterium | reverse complement strand
TTGCGGCGACGGATCTCCCCGCCAGGCAATCGCGGTCTGCCGTCCAGGAAATCGGCCTACCTTACGCCACGGATCCGGCCGTTACCAAGCATCTGGCAAAGTTTCTTGCGGGCCGTACGCCCACGCATGTTCTCTTCAACGGCGGCGTCCTCCACGCTCCCATGGTACGGAGCCGGATTCTCGAAGCATTGGCGCAATGGTCGGCGCCCGTTCGCGAGCTGGCAGGGGAAGATCTGATGCAAGCCGTCGCGCGCGGTGCGGCTTATTACGGTCTTGCGCGGCGCGGCAAGGGGGTTCGGATTCGGGGCGGCATTCCGCGATCGTATTACGTAGGAATTCAAAGCTCCATGCCCGCTGTTCCCGGCTTTCCCGCGCCGCTTCACGCATTCACCGTCGCTCAGTTCGGGATGGAAGAGGGCACAGACTTGCGGATTCCCGGCCGCGAGTTCGTTCTGATCACCGGCGAGCCTGCGGAGTTCCACATCTTCTCCTCCGCCACTCGACAAGACGATGCGCCCGGCACGATGATCGACGACTTTGCGGAAGAACTCGAACCGCTTCCGCCGATGGAGGTTCACTTCCCAGTGGAGAGTGGTTCTCATGAGCGCGTCCGTGTCAGCTTCGAAACCGTTGTCACGGAAACCGGTGTTCTCCAGCTTTGGTGCGTTGCGACCGATGGCCGCCGCTGGAAGCTTGAATTCAATGTGCGTGAGAAGGTAGCCGCGTGAAGGTCGGGATCGACCTTGGCACCACAAACTCAGCTCTCGCCTTCATCGACCCTGCGCACGCCGAAGACTCGCTCTTCCCGCCAATCCAAATCTTCCTGATTCCCCAACTAGTAGCCCCGGGCCGTGTTGAGCCGCGCCGCACCCTCCCATCGTTCCTGCTCCTTGAAGAAGGGGAACCGGTCGGAGCCTATGCGCGGGACCAAGGAGCGCTGGTACCGACGCGGCTGGTACATTCCGCGAAGAGCTGGCTTTCCAACGACGCGGTAGATCGTACCGCAAAGATCCTCCCTTGGGATTCGCCGGAAGCGGGACGCGTACTCTCTCCGGTCGAAGTCTCCAGCCGATTCCTACGCACCATTCGCGAAGCGTGGGACAACTCGGGGCACGGACCGTTGGCCGAACAAGAAATCGTCCTCACGGTTCCCGCGTCGTTCGACGAGGAAGCGCGAGAACTTACGGTCAAAGCCGCAGCTGACGCAGGGCTTCCCAACATTGTTCTTGCCGAAGAACCGTCCGCCGCGTTCTATTCCTGGATCGCCCACAACCTGGCGCAATCGCGCCGGAAGCTCTTTGACGGGCAAACCGTTCTGATCTGCGATGTCGGCGGCGGCACCAGCGACTTCAGTCTGATTCGCGTAAATCGCGATGGCGACAAAATCGAATTCACGCGCACAGCGGTGGGCAAGCACCTATTGCTCGGC
>CAXSIG010000479.1:0-3517 GCA_964237255.1 uncultured Bryobacteraceae bacterium | reverse complement strand
ATAATCTCGATCTCACGTTGGCGTGGCTGGCCGAACAGAAATTGGGCGCGCAGCTCAGTATTCGCCAACGGAGCGGACTTCGTCGCCAGTGCTCGGCGGCAAAGGAAGCGTTGCTCGGCGACGCGACTCGCAAGAGCGTCGACATCACGGTCTTAGGTGGCGGCTCATCGCTCATTGGCGGTTCGCTAAAAACCGAAATTACCCGCGAGGAGGCGCTGGAGCTCACGCTCGATGGATTCCTTCCGCTCACGGCGCGCGGCGAAGGTCCCAAGGAAGAAAAGCGCAGTCTGTTCCGTGAGCTCGGTCTTCCATACGAGACTGACCCCGCCATCAGTAAGCACCTCAACGCCTTTCTCGAGAGCGCAGAACAACAACCCGACGCCATCCTTTTCAACGGTGGTTTCTTTCTCCCTGAAATCTGTCGCACTCGCGTCGCCGACGTGCTGGAACATTGGTACGGCAAGCGCCCCGACATTTTCGACCATCGCGACTTAGACCTGGCAGTCGCGACAGGCGCGGCCTATTACTCCTATGTACGCTCCACCGGCTCAGGAGTTTTAGTTCGCGGCGGCCTGCCGCGCTCTTATTACATCGGTACAGGGAGTGCCCTCGAGGCGGTCTGCCTGGTGCCGCGCGGGACGGAGGAAGGCTCCAAGTTGGAGGTCGACCGGGGCGACTTGCAACTGGTTACGAATCGCCCGGTCTCCTTCCGTCTTTACAGCTCGCTAACCAGAGCCGACGACCAAGCGGGAGATGCCGTAAACCTGGAGGGCGCCGACATCCATCGCCATGCCCCCCTTGAAGCGGTTATCCGCTACGGTAAGCCCGGCGAAAAGTTGATTCCCGTGAAATTGGGCGCGCACCTGACCGAAGTGGGGACTTTAGAGACGTGGTGCGATTCGAAGGTAAGCGATCACCGCTGGCGCCTGGAGTTCCAACTCCGCAAAGCCGCGGCTAAAGATGCAGCCCGTCCGGCAGCGGTCGTCAGCGATGAGCACCTGACGCAAGCTGTGGCGCTGGTTGCTCAAGTTTTCGGAAATGCAGGCAGCTCCCCGTTCCCTCCGGAAGAACTTCCCGGGCGGCTGGAAGCCACTATCGGACTCGGGCGCAACGCCTGGCCCGCGTCCGCAAACCGCAAGCTTGCCGATGCTTTTCTGCAACACGGGGACGGACGCAAGAAAAGCTCCGCTTTCGAAGCGAGATGGCTCAATCTCTGCGGTTTCTGCCTGCGCCCCGGCTTTGGTTTTCCAGGCGACGATTACCGTGTGGAGCAAGCTCGCCGGGTCTATGCGGGGGGCCTCACCTTCCCGAATTCAATTCAGTGTGAAATCGATTGGTGGATCTTCGCGGGACGCATCGCGGGCGGCCTGAACCGGAATCAGCAAGTGGACGTGTTTCAGCGCATTTCCCCCATTCTGCTGCCCAGAGGCGGTAAGAAAGTCGCGCGCGTGAATAGCAGCCTGCTTCGGGAAATGTGGCGGACGGCATCCAGCCTGGAGTTGCTTCCCATCGCTACCAGAACGGATTTAGGCGAAGCGATTATTGAAGCAAAACAATTTGGAGCGAGTGAACTCTGGTGCATCGCGCGCTTGGGAGCAAGGCAGCTGTTTTACGGGCCAGCGAACCAAGTGCTTCCCGCTGCGACTGCGGCACGGTGGGTAGAAGCTCTTTTGAAAGAGGATCGGGCAAAAGAAGCGCTCACTCAATTGGCCCGACGAACCGGAGATCCGACGCGCGACATGCCAGCTGCGGTTCAGGCGAAAGTGGAGGCGCTTGGCATCGACCTGGACTCGGAGGATTCTCGGTCCGCGGACCGTGTCTTCGGTGAGGAACTGCCGTCGGGGCTGATGATCGTGAGTCATGAATGACGTGGTTGAGAACTCGAAACCATCTGCTGGCCGGGTCTTCGTTATGCCTCATTTGTCTTCTGGCCTACTCGAACTCGTTTAGCGCGGATTTCACGCTCGATAACCGCTACATTCTTGGCCCGGACCGCATCCATGCCGCTACTTCCCAGAATCTGGCGCTGATCTGGAATCACACGTATTGGTGGCCTAGAATGGAGGCCATCGTTTACAGGCCTTTCACAACGCTCAGCTACCTATTCAATTACGCGATCCTGGGTGACGGTCCGAACCCGGCGGGTTATCACTGGGTCAACTACTTTCTTCATGCTGGAAACGCAATCCTTGCCTATGCCGTGATGCTGCGGCTCCTGAAATCGATGCGGCTTGCCTTGGTAGCAAGCGCGCTCTGGGCTGTTCATCCGGTTCTGACAGAATCCGTCACAAACATAGTAGGTCGAGCGGATCTTCTGGCCGGAACAGCCCTATTGGGTGGATTTCTCCTGTATCTTCTCGGAGTTCAGACAGAAGGGTGGCGCAGGTGGGCGGCGTTCCTCGGCATGGCGGTGCTTACTGCCGCCGGCGTTTTTGCGAAAGAGAGCGCAGTGGTTTTGGCGGGCGTTCTGGTTGTTTATGAGTTCGCTTGGGGGTCGGGTCAACGCAGTTTGCGGCGCTTGACTATCGCCTTGGTGTTTGTGCTTGTCCCTTGCGCGTGGATGCTGATCAGACGTGCTACGGTCCTAGCCGCGTCCGATCCGGGCGCGTTTAATTTCCTCGATAATCCCCTGCTAGACGCCGGATTTTGGCAGGCCCGCCTTACCGCTGTTACGATCCTGCCAAGATACCTGGCTCTTCTTGTCTGGCCGGCGGCGCTCTCCTGCGATTACTCCTATCCTCAGCTCCGGCTGGCTACGGGCGTTCTGTCGGATTGGATTCTTGGTAGCGTGGTCGTCCTCGGCATAGCCGGAGTCGCTCTTCTTTACCGTCGAAGCAAGGCCGCTTTCTTCTTCGCCGTTTTTGGCCTGGTGACGTTCTTGCCTTCCTCCAATTTGATCTTGATCATCGGCTCGATAATGGCCGAACGTTTTCTTTACCTCCCCGCGCTAGGCTTTGCAGTTTGCCTGACCCTTACGCTGAATTGGTTCGCTGAGCATGTAAAGATCCCGTTGATTGTCCCGATCGCCGGCTTGACCATCGTCTTCCTGTTTGGAGCCCGCACGTGGGCGCGCAACCGCGATTGGCAGAACGATTTGACTCTGGCCGAATCGGCAGTGCAGTCTTCGCCCCGGAGCTTTAAGACTCATAAGATGCTCGCCGATGCACTGGAACAAAACGACGTCACCGACGAAAAACTGGATCGGGCAATTGTGGAATCGGAGCGGAGCGTCGAGTTGTTGGAGGGATTGCCGGATCGGCTGAATAATTGGCAAGTCTATTCCCAAGCGGCCGGCTATCACATGAAGAAAGGCGATCTTGAGACTCCTCCTTTAGCTCGCGTGGAATGGGACCGCGCTAAAACTCTGCTCTTGCGCAGTATCGCCATTGGCCGCGCTTGGTTAGACCCCGAGAACCCGAATGGAACACAGCGTCTAAGTGAAATTGTCGCCGAGCGCTATCGAACTCTGTCCGCGATATACAAACGGTTGACGGCACCTGAAGAGGCGTATCGAGCG
>CAXSIG010000478.1:0-5016 GCA_964237255.1 uncultured Bryobacteraceae bacterium | reverse complement strand
CCGTGTCGAAAGCCGATGCCCGCGATCTTTCGGACGGAAACCCGGTATCCGAAGCGCCGCGGTTGATCGTCGATGTCCTGGGTACCTGGGAACGACTGCCGTTCGGACTCCACGCGCGAGGCGAGTACGAATCGGTAGAGCGCAAGCCGCTAGGCGACGGATTCGTGAGCGTCCCCGTCCGCGAGTTTCGGGGCGCCTTGGTGCGCAGCTTTAAGCAAGACAAAATCCAGGCCGGGGTTCACTTCCAGATCGCCCGCGGATTCACAGGCCAGACAACGGAGGTGCTCAGCCTGCCTGGCGAACGCGAGCCGTTCGAACGGGTAACCGGCGTGTATTTGCCGTCCTACGCCACCGTGTCGATCAGCTATCGATTCTCGCGCCGGTAAACCATTTCGCTACGCTGTAGCTATGGCGGAACTGGCGCGTATCGGCATAGCGATTGATGAGGACCTGTTGGCCAAGTTCGATCAATTAATAGAGCGGCGCGGCTATGTCAACCGTTCCGAAGCCGTTCGCGACTTGGTGCGCAGCGAGTTGATTGAAGAATCCTGGGAGGATTCGAAAAAGGAGATGTTCGGGACCGTGACGCTTGTCTACGATCATCACGTTCGTTTGCTAACTGAAAAGCTTACCGAAATCCAGCACCGCAACCATGCGTGCGTGATCGCTTCCATGCATGCCCACCTGGATCATGACAACTGCCTGGAGGTAATTCTGCTGAAGGGCAAGGCGTCCGTGATCCAACGACTTGCCGATGCCCTAATTGCAACCAAAGGCGTTCGCCACGGCCGCTTCACAGCGACAACCCCTCATCACTAGTCCGCCTTTGTTTGTATTTCATCCAGAGCGCTGGGGACGCCAACACGCAAAGCGCTGCAACCCCCGCTAGCCACGGATGCGCCCTGGCATGCCTCACCGAGCGACGCCACCCCAGCGAAAGCGGTCCGGACTTCGATGCGGCCGAAAAATCAGGCGCCGGACAGCTTCTGCCGAAGTCCTTCGCCCAAGGCAGGTAAGCGCCCCGACGAACATAGTTTCGGTACATCTGCTTTGCTTGCGCGGGTTCGCGATCGATCACCCAACGGGTGCCGTGACACAACACGGCCGCAAACGCCTCGGATGACGCGGGCAGCAGGTCTGCGGATCGCCTTGCCTCTTCTGCCGCGGTAAACCGGTATTGAAACCGCGTATCGAGTTTTGGACGCGAAGCGGCGGCGCGCGTTCTTTCGTCCGGGGTTCGATATGGGTCGTTGTCTTTCTTATTCTGAGCGAAATAGCCATCGTAACTGCCATCCCACATCGCGTAATCCGGCTCGCGCTCGAATCCCAAAATCTTCATGCCGCTATTACGAGCCAGCTGCGCAGCCGTAAACCAAGCTTCCGCCCTGGTTGTTTTCAGATGCCACCAACCGGCAGCTATGCGGAGAGCTTTCGCGGAATGGGCATTCGCTGGCGAATCGGGTGCCCCGCCGAGATTGCTGTCGACAAACTTTTGTAGCTCCTCAATCGTCAACACCCGTTCGGCCAGATAGGCGGCATCGCCCCAGTAATCGGCGAATTCATAGGACTCGCTGCTTGTTCCAATCTCGCCCTGTGCCGCGCGATAAAACAAATCCAATGCTTGGGTGTACTCTCTGCCGCTCATCCGCAGCGTTCCGATTTCGGCACGTATGGCAAGGGAGTCCGTCTGCCCGCGGAGCGCCTGTTCGTATCGTTTGAGTGCGGCCTGCCGGTCTCCCTTCCGAAGGGCCAGTTTCGCTGCCGTCCAGGAACTGTAGGGTCCGTCGTCCAGAGCGCACAGTCTCTCCGCGAGACGGAAAAGGCCATGATGGTAAGCGCCCGATGCCAACAAACCCACCCCGGGCGCCTTCGCGATTCCATTGCGCTCCAAAGCGTCGGCAATGCCGCTGACGGTTGAGTCTCTTACTTTCTCACTTTCGGATCCGATGAAGAAAGGCTGCCCGCTGTTCTTGTTGACGCACAGAAACAACAGCCGTCGTGCGGTGGGATCCCGAATGGCGCGGTCCAGCAACCCTTCGTCGTCAAGAATCCGCCCCGCCAGTATCAATAGCGAATTCGCTCCGGATTGCGATCCATACGATGCCTGGCGCGCATAAAGCTCCACCGCTTTCTCAACCTCGCCCAGTTCCCAAACAACGCGGGCCTGCTCTCCAAAGCTCGCGACCGCCAAACCCAGCGGATCGGCCGCGCCTTGCCGCACAGCCGTTCGCACCGCTTCAAATCGCGTCGTGGCCTCCACCGGGTTCCGTCGCTGGGCGGCAATCCGGCCCAGCATGAACTGGGCCCAAACTTCTCGAACCTTCCGCTGATCTTCAGGCAGCGCAAGCACGCGCAGAAACGACTGGCGCGCCGGTTCGGTCCTTCCATTCAGGAAACTCGCTGCGCCGGCCTTATAAAGTCGGACTGCCGGCGTTTCGCCATCCCGCGCCTCCACAGTTTCGCGTGTCGTTGCTTCGGTCGAGTATTCCGGCTCAACCACAGGTAAGTGGTCCTGCGGCGCGGGCGACAACCCCTTCAGTTCCTTTTCAAAAGAAACAGTCGGATCGGCAAGCAGCACTTCCTGCCGCCTGCTCAGAACCTCCAGACCGAAGAACGGGCCGCACGCAATAACAGCGGCAGTCCCCAGCAGAGCCAGTGCGCACCTCTGAATCCAAATGGGTCTAGCGAATGACACGGCTCTCCAACCCTCCCTCTGAACACCGAATCCACCCGATCGTCCGTTCCCGGCCGGACCGGAGCAGATCGTCGCCCCTCGACACAAACGATAAGCCGCTGTCGTTGCGCACAAGGTCGTAAGGAGGCAAAGCGTCGGCGGCTTCGCACGTTTGTCCTGAGAGGGAAACCTGTTGGGGCAACTTCACATCCACCTCACCCTCATTGCGCAAAGAGACATCGTCGGCGCCGTTCCGGGTTCTTGTGAAATGTACGACGGTCTTACTTTCATGCAACGCCTCGCCCCGCATCACCGCATTCCAAGTGCGTTGCGACCAGGCGCGCCGATCGTCGGCTGTCGGGAGGCGGAACCAAGCAATACCGGTTAAGTTACGAACACGCGCCTTTCTCAACTCGGCGACAAGAGAACTGACTTCGCTAGGAGCGACCACAAGTTCGCGACCGTCCCCATCGTCGCCGTACCGATTCACTTCGCTTTCAATTGCGGTAACTCGGCCAACGCTCGTCCATGTCACGCGCGACCAATAAGTCGGCAGCGCCACGCGAAACGGGCGGGCGCTAATCTTCGACCAGTCGCGCGTCCAACGATATGCCGTACTCCGGTCGAACAGCCCTCGCTTTGGACTCATCACAGAGTGGACCTGCAGGACGCTCTCATCCACTTCGGCGAGAAGCTGCGGAGTTTCCTCACTGCCCATCCAACTCGGAAGCGCGGTGATGGAAAGAGTGAGATCGGAAGGGAGCCGCTTTCGAAGTAGCCGAAGAAAACTTCGATAGCTCGGTAGCCGCGCGGTAGGGCAATCGTAATCGATCTCAATTCCACGAGTCCAACCGTGCGCGATGGCAGCAATTTCGTTAGTCAGATTCGGAGTGAGCGCCGCGATATCGTTATGACCATCGATTCGAACGACAGCGATCACAGGCTGGTTCACCTCGCGCAGCGCTTGTCGATCCACCACGATCTTGGTCATCTGAGCACGCGTATCCACCTCCGCGGCTAAGACGCGGAACTCTTGAATATCCGCGGCGGAACTCCGTAGCGCGTCTCGAACACCTTGGTTCCACCGTCGCTGCCATACGTAAGCGTCGTTGGTCCAAATCTGCGATTGCTTACCTGGCCCGCAATCACAGAAGAAAGTTGCCGCGAAGAAAAGAAGACGCTTGGCCGGTGCGGTCACCTACCCTCGATCATATTCCAGGTCTCACGTTCAACGCTCGAGAGCACATTCGCACTTCGTAATCATACTCACCCCGTCGCCGCCGAAAACCCGGTGACAGCCCATCGACATAGCGTTATCAATAACTTACATTCCAACCTGCAAACCACCATGCCATGCTGTAATCGCAATGAAGACTACCGCAATCCCAATCGACAAAGCTTCGCAAAACCGCATTAACTCAGCCAAGTCCACAGGCCCCAAAACCGAAGACGGCAAGCGCCGCTCCAGCTTGAACGCGTTGCGTCACGGCTTCACTTCCCACGTGGTCGTCATGCCGTGGGAGGACCTCGAAGCGTTCAAGGCATTCGAAGCTCGCTGCCACAAGATGTACGCCCCCACCGGCGACCTCGAAAAAGAAGCGACCCAATCGCTCTCCGAGTTCCGATGGCGCATGCGCCGCGTCGGTGCGCTTGAAAGCGCCATGTTCACCCTCGGCCACGAACGGCACGCCGAGAAGATCAACCTGGGCGATGAAGAAAACATGCAGCCTATTCAATCCGGTCTTGCCGCCGCCGTCACCTTCCAGGTCGATGCCGATACTCTCCTCAAACTTTCGGTCTACGAGCTCCGCCTCCTGAAACAATTCCAAGCCGCCGAAACTCGTCTCTTCAAGATCCAGTCCGACCGCCGCGACCGCATGGCTGCGGAGCATGACTCCGTCATCCGCATTCGTAAAGTACACAAACAGCAGAACAAGCCCTTCCACCCCGCCGACTTTGGCTTCGTTTCGACACTGGGCGAAATCGAGAGAAGCATCCGCAAAACCCGCGCCATGGAGGGTCGTCTCGACCCCGAACTCGGCTCCGAAACCAAGGTTAATGGATAAAATTCACCGGCAAAACCGGCGGACCACACTCGAAGTGTGTCCCGTGCCAATGGGGTCTGTTACGATGAATCTTGTCAGGTTCCGGGCTCCGTGCAACAGGCGGTCGCAAACCCCGCCAGGTCCGGAAGGGAGCAACGGTAGTGATTTACCCTGTGTGCCGCGGATTACCCGGGGCTTGGCATATACCCTCCTCATGCGTCAGGTTATAGCTTGTACCAGGTAATCGCACGGAAATACCGCCCGCAATCGTTCGCCGACGTCGTCAACCAGGACCAC
>CAXSIG010000477.1:3952-5064 GCA_964237255.1 uncultured Bryobacteraceae bacterium | reverse complement strand
GGTGAGGATGGGCGCGGATGGGTACGGGCAGCATGACGATCTGGTGATCGCACTGGCGCTGGCTTGCTGGCGCGCGGGGCAGAAGGAGATTGGGGGGCATGAGGGGCCGCTGTTCTAAATGCGGATGCTTGCATGAATAAGGTTTTTTCCCGGCAGGGCCGGAAATTACTTCGATCTTAATAAACTGGTTTAAACTAGTTATATGAAAACAGTTGGCGCATTTGAGGCTAAAACTCACTTGTCGGCGTTGTTGGATCGCGTTGCCAAAGGAGAGAAGATCACGATCACCCGTCATGGCATACCCGCTGCGGTATTAGTCCCTGTCCTGGAGGGCGCGGTGAAGCTCTGCCATAGCGAAATCGTGGAGGGAATGCGCGAATTGCGGAATCGGGTAAAGCCGGGGAAGATGACCGTGAAGGAATTGATTACCGAGGGGCGTCGTTATTGACGATCCCCATCGTTATCGACGCCTGCATTGCGCTTGCCTGGTGCTTTCCCGACGAGACCAGCGCTTCTGCGGACGCAGTACTTGTGGCGATGGAAGGCCACACGATACTGGTATCCGCAGTCTGGAGTTTGGAACTGGCCAACGCCGTTCTAACCGGCGAGCGCCACAAGCGCTTGAGCCAATTGGAGATTAAAAGCTTCACTGAACTGCTTTCCAACCTGACAATCGTAATCGATGCACAAACGACGGGTGAGCACATCGCGAATGTCGTTCCACTCGCGCGAGCGCACAATCTTTCCGCATACGACGCTGCCTATTTGGAACTCGCTATCCGGCGTTCCGCGCCGATTGCAACGCTTGACAACAAATTGCAGAGAGCGGCCAAACAGGAAGGCGTGAGAATCTTCGATCCTTCTGTTTCTTAACCGGCTCTATCGGTTGCCCGTGCTAGTTGTTTGGTCGTGAATCGGGCGATGAGAAGTACACATCATGACATCCCGCGCTTTGTCGAGCGAACGGAGCAGGAGATCTCCGTCGCGTTCGTGGATCCTGAAATTTTGTTCCGCGCGTTTGGGATCTGTTCCCAATGCGAAACAGGTCGAGAGTTTTCTGTCGAAAGCGAAGCGGGCAATTTGGAATTGCGCGCGGTAATCGGCAAAGTCGT
>CAXSIG010000477.1:3702-3942 GCA_964237255.1 uncultured Bryobacteraceae bacterium | reverse complement strand
GGCTATGGCGGTGTTTCGGGCGATGACACGGCAGGAATCAACATGGAGGGCGAAAAATTGAAGACTGCGAATTGAAGACGGAACTGGCGTAACTCCGTTCTTTGACTTTCCCGAAGAAATCCGCAAACGTCTACACGACCAACACCGTGAATCGCTACACATAACGTTGCGCAAAATATCCGAGAGTCGTGGGTTGTTTCCTAGCCAGGATGCCGCTATCAAACTGATCGATCTGGCGCT
>CAXSIG010000477.1:0-3692 GCA_964237255.1 uncultured Bryobacteraceae bacterium | reverse complement strand
CATGTTGGGTCATCCACAACGCAAAACAGCGGAGCCGCGAAGGATGGAAATACGTCAACGAAAGCTTAACCCTATTCGAAACTATTGAGAAACACAGGCTTCACCATCGTTTCGATCTTGGCAGCCATCTTTTCGGCAGTGATGCGATCGGGAGTCTGATGCCATCGGCGTGCGGCTCCGAACACAGCCCAAGCGGCTGTGGTTGCCATCAATGCCGCATCGATACCAGGCACGACCGCGTGATGAGAAGCGCCCTCCAGAAACATTCCCTCGACAACCGGAATGATCGAGCTTTCAAGTGGTATGAGAGCTGCCTTCTCAGGGCAATTCGTAACCTCAACCAGGTAATCACATACCCCCAGTGCGACGGCGCGGAGTGCTCCGTTGCAATCCGTGAAGGAGATGCCGCGGCGTTCTATCAAATCGCGAAAGCGGGATTCAGTCATGGCCTGGAGTAACGCCGCCTTATCTGGATAGTGAAGATAAAAAGTGTTGCGGTTCAGCGTTGCTTCATCGGCAATTTCCTGGACTGAAATTTGCTCAAACGGTTTTCGCTTCAACAAATTAGCAAGAGCATCCATGAGCATGCGCCGACTCCTTACGACGCGAGGATCTATTGCGTCAGCAGTGGGTTGCAGTGCCTCTGCCATCTCGACTAAGAATACCTGCTTACGCGTCTGCGATGTTAGTCTTTGTGGACCTGAATCGACACTCGTTTATTATGCATCAACTGTCGCATAGGAACTGAAATGCCCAAATTACTGCATATCGATTCAAGCCCGCTTTACGGTCGCTCAGTCTCCCGGGAGCTCACGTCCGTTTTTGTCAACCAATGGCACGCTTCGCACCCAGAGGGGACAATCGTCGATCGTGACCTGAATGCAACCTCTATTCCGCCTGTTACGGCCGAATGGGTGGGAGCGGCATATACTCCTGCGGACATCCGGACAGCGCAGCAAAAGGAGTTGCTTTCGCTTTCCGATACTCTGCTTGCGGAACTTGAGCAGGCCGATGACTACGTTGTGGGAGTGCCGATGCATAACTTCGGCGTGTCCTCCGTGCTTAAGTTGTGGATCGACCAAATTGCACGTGTCGAGAGAACATTTTCCTACGCGGGTGGAACGCCGAAAGGATTACTGACCGGGAAGAAGGCGACGTTCCTTATCGCTACTGGCGGGATCTACGATGCCCAAACGCAAATGGCCTCGTTCAATTTCGTAGAGCCGTATTTGCGGTCCGTTTTTGGTTTTCTCGGCGTCACAAACGCGACTTTCCTGACGGCCGGCGGCACCAGCGTACTGAATCAAGGTCATGACCGAGGCACGTTTCTTGCGCCGCACGTCCAAGCCGTTCAGACACATGCCAGAAATCTTGTAGGAGCTGCGCTATGAAGATTGCTGGCACCATCTCACGCTACTTGCTGGGGCTTCTGTTCACTGTTTTCGGGCTCAACGGCTTCTTCCACTTCATCCCGCAACCGCCACCACAGAATCCGCTGGCGCTGCAATTTTTGGGATCCGTCATCGCCTCGAACTTTGCGGCGTCCTTCTTCGCGGTGCAGGTGCTCGGTGGTTTGTTATTGCTCTCCGGCTTGTTTGTGCCCCTCGCGCTGACGCTGCTGGCGGCTGTGCTGTACAACGTTCTGGCGTTTCACCTGACGCTTGAGCCGGGCATCGGTCTTGGACTAGGTGCTTGTGTGTTGTGGGTGCTGGTCTTTCTTCGATACCGCGAAAGCTTTCGTGGCATATTCCGCGCGAAACCGGCGACGCAGACATAATTTGCCGCAAATTTGCGGGAGTGTTTGCTCCGGCATGGGCCTTCAACCACAAAAGAGGAGATTTGCAATGGCAAGTAGCGAGATAGAAAAGACCTTCAGTTTGCTTCAGGGTTTCGGTTCCGGGGATGCCGATCTAGTAAGCAGACACATTGACCCAACGAAATACAAAGAACACAACCCATACTCCGCAGACGGCGTTGACGGGTTGAAAAAGTATGTCGGTCAACTGGCGAAGGAAGACCATCACCTGAATGTGGTGCGAGCCTTCCAGGATGGACGGTATGTCTTTACCCAGGGAGACGGACTTATTCTCGGTAAGAACACCTTCTTCGATGTCTTCCGGTTTGAGGACAGCCTGGTTGTTGAGCACTGGGTCTTTTCCGCAGAAGCGGCACCTCCCAATAAGAGCGGTCACACTCAGATCGATGGACCTACGGAAGCAAAGCACATATCTGAAACAGAGAAGAACAAAGCGTTCATGCGCGAGTACTATGAAACCTTTCACATTTCCGGCGACCACAGCCGAGCCGACCAATACTTCACGGGAAATCTCTGCATCCGGCATGAGCCCGGTGTCCGGGATGGCGCTACTGAGTTCATGCGTGATGTGGAGGTTTTGATGCAACATCGCACCATCGATGAAGTGAAGCTTCTGTTAGGGCAGGGAGACTTCGTGTTCATCGCTGCTACGGGAACACACGAAGGCGAACCGTGCGTTTACACCGATCTATACCGGGTGGCGAACGAGAAAATCGTGGAGCACTGGGGCTTCCCCGAAAAGGTTCCTCATCAAGTGGAATGGAAAAACAGCAACGGCGAGCGGCGTCGGGCTATGCTTACTTTGCCGCACATGGTCCCACTGACTGCTTATGCCGCCACCTTGCGCCTTCGCGGTTCAGTAGAGGTTCCCGATTTTGACCCGCTGGATGGCGGCACGGAAGCGCAGGTGCTCTTTTTGTTAGAGAAACCGGGCCCAATGACAGCGCAAAGCGGTAAGCGGACAGGCTCCGGTTTTATTAGCCGCAACAACAACGATGCCACGGCGGCAGCCACGTTCCGGTTCATGCAAGAGGCGGGGATCCCGCGAGATCTCACTGTCATTTGGAACGTGATTCCTTGGTGGAACGGTACGGTAACTGTGACCAACCAGGAGCTGCGGGAGGGTGTCGAATGCGTTAAAGACCTCATTCGTTTGCTGCCCAATATACGGGCTGTCGTTCTGGTCGGGCAAAAAGCGGCCACGGCCCAAGCCTACCTGGCAAGTACAGGATTGCCGTTGTTCATTTCCGACCACCCATCGCCGCAAGTCAGAGCACGCTGGCCTGAAAGATGGCGTGCGATACCTTTGGAGTGGGCTAAGGTCCGGAGGCTTATTGGTAGCGGAAATTGCTGAAACACTGGGATTTATTGGACTGGGGAAACTGGGTACACCGATTGCGGAGAACCTGTTGGCGGGAGGGTTTGCTTTACGGGTTTACAACCGCACGGCAGAGAAGGCTTCCGCTCTCGCCGCGCGGGGAGCGACGGTGTCGAAAACCCCCGTTCAGGCAGCGGTGGCGGGAGGCACGGTGGTGTCGATCGTGGCTGACGATCGCGCCATTCTGGAAGTGGCAAGTGACCAATTTTGCGAGGCGTTGGGATCCGGCATTCACATTTCAATGAGCACGGTTTCGCCGGTCACATCGCGGACGTTAGCGGACCGTCACTCGCGGTTCGGTGGGCGGTTTGTGGCGGCTCCAGTGTTTGGCCGTCCCGAAGCAGCAGCGGCGAAGAAACTCTGGATTTGCACGTCTGGCGCAGCGGCATCCAAGGAGGCGGTAAAGCCGGTCTTCAATGCGATTTCACAAGGGGTGTTCGACTTTGGTGAAGAGGTCGGGGCAGCGAATGTAGTGAAGCTTGCCGGCAACTTTCTCTT
>CAXSIG010000476.1:2071-5073 GCA_964237255.1 uncultured Bryobacteraceae bacterium | reverse complement strand
CGACGCTGTCCTGCGCACCCTCGCCAGCCTCGAAATTCCGTATTACCGCTGGGGTAGCTTCAAGTACGACGAATCGCCGATGGCCGCCCAACTTGCCGCGTTGAAGCCGCGCGTGGCAGCACTTGCTGCGATGAACGCGAAATACAAAGTCTGCGCGATTTACCATACCCATTCCGGCGTCGGGCAAGTCGGCGCGCCCATCTGGGACTTGTACGAAATCCTGAAAGACTTCGACCCCAACTCCGTAGCTGTCAATTACGATGTGGGCCACGCAACTGTGGAAGGCGGCTTGGGCGGTTGGATCGACAGCTTCCGAATCACCGAACCCATGCTGCGCGGGGTCGCCGTGAAAGACGTAGTCTGGAAGCCAATTGCGCCCGGCAATTGGAAGAACGAGTGGGTACCACTGGGAAAAGGCATGGTGCGGTTCAAACAGTTCTTCGGCATGCTCGCCAAGACGAACTTTAACGGCCCGCTGCAACTCCACTACGAATATCCGCTAGGCGGCGCGGATCAAGGCAAGACCAAAATCACCATGCAGCCATCCGAAGTCTTCGCAGCGATGAAACGCGATCTTACCCAAGTCCGCGCCTTCATCGCGCAAGCCGGATGAAGATTGCGCTTCTGGTTCACGATTACCATCGGCATGGCGGCCACAGCCGTTATGTAGCGGAGCTGGCCACCCGATGGGCCAGTGAACACGAAGTGCATGTTTTCGCCAACACATTTGAAGCAGACCCGGGAATTACATTCCACCGAGTTCCCGCGAATCGTGCCAACGCGCTTGCCCTAATCCTTACATTTCGCCGAAACGCCTCGCAAATGCTTCGACATCACCGGTTCGACATCGTCCACGATCAAGGCCTGTGCGCAACGAAACCGAGCGTCATCACTGCTCACATCGTGAACCGGGCGTGGTCGCATGCGCGCCCGAACGCGACCGGTAAAGAGAAGCTATTCGGTTGGGTGATCGGCTGGCTGGAAAAGCGTCAATACGGAAGGGCCCAGGTGATTGCCGTTTCCGAACGTGTCCGTCGCGATCTTCGGTCCCACTATGGCGTCCTCGACAACGTCTCCGTCGTTTACCACGGCGTCGATGCCGAGAAGTTCAGTCCGCGCGCTCGCAAAGAAACAACGAACCCTACCTATCTCTTCGTCGGAGATTTTCGTAAAGGTGTTGAAACCGCGATTCGCGCTCTGGACGCGGGAACTCTCGTTTGTGTCGGAAGCACGCCGCCGGAGCCGTACCGCCAGATCGCCGAGCAATGCGGCAAGGCGGACCGCGTCCGCTTCCATCCAGCTACCGACCACATTGAGAGTTTCTATAACGAAGCCGACGTGCTCCTGCTTCCCACGCCTTACGACGCCTTCGGGATGGTGGTCCTGGAAGCCCTGGCGGCAGGCCTTCCTGTCGTAGCCAGTGCAAACGCCGGAGCGAGTGAGCTGATCGAAAACGGAGTGAATGGCTTCGTGTTTCACAACGATTCCGAACTCCCGGCCGTCATGCGGCAGGCATCCCAAAGTAGTGTTGGGGAAGCGGCGCGTCAAACGGCGCTTCGACACTCCTGGGACCGGGTCGCCGCGGAAACTATGGCGGTGTACAGAAAGGCCCAGACCCAGCCGCAGATCGTTGCCATCGCAACGCAGGGCACTGGTGGAAACGACGAAGCTCGACTGCACACCCTGCTCGAACGGCATGCCTTCGACGCGTTTCCTTTCAGCTCCCAAACCAAGCGGCAATCCGCAATATCGCTGGTCAGGAGGTTGTTTCGGTCCCGCTACCCGCTAGCCGTGATGGAAGGAACCGGAATTGCAGGAGGACTGCCGCTTCTCGCCGCGAAGCTATTTAACAGGCAGCGCTACATCGTGAGCAGCGGGGACGCCATCGCGCCGTTTGTTTCGCAAAAACAGCCGATGCTCGCCCCCTTCTTTGCACTCTATGAACGTCTGCTCTACCGGCATTCGGCTGGCTTCATCGGCTGGTCGCCCTATCTGACGGGTCGCGCCCTTACTTTCGGTGCGCCAAGAGCGATGACCGCGCCTGGATGGCCACCAAGTTCGTTTCGGAGCGAGCGTGGTCGTACCATCAGGCAGCAACTCGGCATTCCCCAAGATGCCTTGGTGATAGGCATTGCCGGGTCGCTTACCTGGACTTCCCGCGTCCAGTACTGCTATGGCCTGGAACTCGCGCGCGCCGCACGACTCACCAAACGTACCGACCTCCGCTTCCTGATCGTCGGCGATGGCACGGGACGAACCGAACTCAACCGCTATCCCGATGCCCGCATCATCCAAACTGGCTTCGTTTCGCGCGATTCTCTCCCGGATTATCTCGCCGCGATGGATATGGCAAGCCTTCCCCAAAGCTGCGACGGAGTGGGTTCGTTTCGTTTCACCACGAAATTGAGCGAGTATCTGGCGGCCGGGCTTCCTGTAATCACTGGCCAAATTCCCGCAGCGTACGACCTCGATGAAGGCTGGCTATGGCGACTCCCAGGTGATGCACCTTGGACGGGCCAATACACCACCGCGCTCGCCCATCTTCTTGAAACCCTCACGCCAAACGATGTGAACGCCAAGCGCGCGGCCGTCCCCCAGGCACACCCGCTCTTCGACCGCGAATCCCAAGTCCGCCGAGTTACCGCCTTCCTTGACGACGTCCTAAACGCCCCATGCGAGTAGCGCTACTTTGCGACTCGCCCGACGAAGGCTGGCCCAGCATGGATGTCGTCGGCGAAATGCTAATCCGCGAACTCCAGCCGCCAGTCCAGCCGGAACAAGTGCTCAGACCTATCCGAAGCATCACGCCAAATTTCACCGTCAACCGCATCCTGTTCCGGTTTGTCGATTACCCGTACTGGGTGAAGCGCAACAGATCCCGCTTCGACGTCTTCCATATCGTGGACCATTCCTATTCGCAGCTAGTCCACAGCTTGCCTCCCGAGCGCACCGTCGTAACGTGCCACGATATCGACACCTTCCGTTCCGTGCTCGAATCGAAA
>CAXSIG010000476.1:0-1969 GCA_964237255.1 uncultured Bryobacteraceae bacterium | reverse complement strand
TTTGCTTCAGCACGAAGTGCTTCCGAAGGCTCGCCTCTCTGTTATCCCATTGGGAACTCATCCCGCATGTTCACCGGATCCGAATCCATCTGCCGACGCAAAGGCGGCAGAACTTCTCGGACCGAAGGGTCACACGATTGATCTTCTTCATGTTGGGAGCAACATCCCACGCAAACGGCTCGATTTGCTCCTCGAAATTTTCGCTGCCGCCCGGAAGGAGCAGCCTCGCCTCCGATTGTTGCGCGTGGGCGGACCATTTACAGCCATCCAAGAAGAAGTTGCCAAGGGCCTGGGCATTCGGGAGTCGGTCCTTGTGCTTCCTTTCTTAGACCGGGAACCGCTGGCCGCCGTGTATCGCCGCGCCGCCCTACTGCTGCTCCCCTCAGACGCTGAAGGTTTCGGACTGCCCGTCGCCGAAGCGATGGCCTGCGGAACGCCCGTACTTGCAAGCGACCTTGCCGTTCTTCGCGAAGTAGGCGGCGAATGCGCCGAATACGCCAGAAATAGCGATATTTCAGCCTGGAGCCAGACTATTCTTCGTCTGATTCGGCAGCGGGAATCAGGAGACTCTTCCTGGGATAATCGTATCCGGGCAGGAATCAGGCAATCCGGCCTGTTCTCCTGGGCTATCTATGCCCGTCGTATGACAAATGTGTACAATGGACTTCTTTGAGTCAAATCTCAAATGAGTCCGCGTCCTAGAGCCTTTTGAAACCGCTACAAGCGCAAATGCTGACCCCAGCGCGCGTCCTGAACAGTCCAGCGGCGGTGCCCGCAGCGCAGCGATTCACTACGAAAACGGCGAGAATAAAAATCCTGCAGGTTGGGAAATTCTATCCTCCCGAGTACGGCGGCATGGAAAATCACCTTCATGTTCTCTGCAATGAATTGAGAGATTCCGTTGAGCAGAGTGTTGTGGTGGCGAATAAATCGCGTCAAAGCATTGCGGAAACGGTAGACGGAATTGAGGTGAGACGCCTGGGCGCCGTGCTCGATTTTTTCGGCGCTCCGGTTTGTCCGTCCATGGTGCAGGCGTTGCGCAACACCAACGCGGATCTTTTACATATTCACCTTCCGAATCCCGTGGCGGTCCTTGCTTACCTGGCCAGTGGTTTTCGCGGTCCTCTGGTGTTCACTTACCACAGCGACATCGTCCGGCAAAAACTGCTTGGGTCGGCATTTTCCGCGATTCTTCACCGGGCGCTCAACAAAGCTTCCGCCATCATCGCCACCTCGGAAAAGTACATCGAAACGTCGCATGTCCTCCAGGCTCATCGGGAAAAGTGCCATGTGATTCCTTTGGGTATTCCGCTGGAACGCTTTCACACGCCGGATCCGCGTATCGTGGACTGGATTCGCAATCAGTACGGTCCGTCCATCGTGGTGGCGGTTGGCCGGTTGGTGCATTACAAAGGTTTTGAGCATCTTGTGCGCGCAATGAAGCGCGTGGATGGACATCTTCTCTTAATCGGCAACGGCCCGCTGCAAGCCGAACTGGATGCGCTCGCTCGTTCACTTGGAATTCACGATCGGGTCACCATCCTGAGTGGTGTAGCCGACCTGGTCCCCTTCTATCACGCTGCGGATGTTTTCGTCCTGCCGTCCATCAACAGGAGCGAGGCGTTCGGTCTTGTACAAGTAGAAGCCATGGCTTGCGGCAAACCGGTGGTCAACACGCAATTGGAAAGCGGGGTGACTTTTGTTTCCCGGCATCAGGAAACAGGTCTTACGGTGCCGCCTTCGGATTCGAACGCACTGGCCAACGCGTTGCGAACCCTGCTTCGCAATCCCGATATGCGCAGTCGCATGGGCGCTGCGGCGAAGCAGCGAGTCGCCACCGAGTTTAACGTGGAAGTGATGGCAAAGCGCACTCTGGCTGTGTATGACTCGGTCATGCAAGCGCGTTGACCTGTCCGGCCTGCCGCGCAAACGCCTCGCACCACCTTCCTTGGATCCGTCACTCCTGCCA
>CAXSIG010000475.1:4416-5075 GCA_964237255.1 uncultured Bryobacteraceae bacterium | reverse complement strand
CTTGTTGCCGTGCTCGCTGGCTGCGGCAAGCCGAAAGTCGCCGTGGAAGCAGCTCCGCCGAAGCCGATCGCCGTGAAGACGGCAAGTGCCGCGGTCCGTCACGTTGCCGCCGGGTTCGATGAAACCGGCAGCTTCGTAGCCGAAGAGTCCTCGAACATTGCACCCCCTGTTGCCGGCCGCGTGATCCTCACGCCAGTCGATGTCGGAGCCTTCGTCAAAGAAGGCCAAGTGATTTGCGAACTGGATCATCGCGACGCCCAATTGCGCCTTCAGCAGATCCGCGCTCAACTCGCCGAAGCCACAGCCGCCGTTCGGCAAGCGCAACTCCGCATCGGCGTCGCGAACGGCAAGTTCGACGAAATCAAAGTCCCCGAAGTTGCCGCCGCTCGCGCGAGCTACGAATCCGCGCAGGCCCAAGCCCGTCAAGCCGCCGCTGACGCCCAGCGGTACGCCAATCTCGTAAAGTCCGGCGACGTTTCGCAAAGCGCTTTCGAAAAGGCCCGCACACAACAAGAAACCGCTGAAGCGCAGGCCAATGCCGTCCGCCAACAATATGAGGCTTCTCTCAACGCAGCACGCCAGGGCAACCAGGTCATTACGTCGTCGGAAGCCTCGCTGGACGCCGTCCGTGCCCAGATCTCGCAAGCGGAGAAAGGCGT
>CAXSIG010000475.1:3410-4406 GCA_964237255.1 uncultured Bryobacteraceae bacterium | reverse complement strand
CACGTCCCGTAGCTGCCGGCGAATACGTAGCGCTGACAAACACCATCGCGACCATTGTTCGTATCGGCTCGCTCAAGCTGCAACTTCAAACCCCGGAGCAGCGGGCCGCCAAAGCGAAAGTCGGCATGACCGTGATCGCCCATGTCTCCGCGTATCCCGACCGTGATTTCGAAGGAAAGGTGTCTGCCATCAACCCCGCCGTTGACCCCAACTCCCGAGTCTTCATTCTGGAAGCACGCTTTCCCAATTCGGACACCACTCTTCGCCCCGGCATGTTCTCCACGGCGCGAGTCATCATCCCTGGTGGCGAGGACGCAGTCTTTGTCCCACGCGCTGCCGTAGTGCGCGACAAGACTACCGATTCGAACCTGGTCTACGTTGCGGACCAGGGCCGCGCCCGAGTTCGCGTCGTACTCACGGGCGATGCTGATGGCGACCTGATCCGCATTGTCTCCGGGCTCGTCGGCTCCGAGTCGGTGATCACCAGCAACCAGGCCCAGTTGTTCGACGGTGCTGAGGTGAGCCATTAACCATGCATTCCCTCGCGCAACTCTGCATCAAGCGGCCCGTTTTCGCCACCATGTTGGTGCTGTCTCTGGTGGTCGTCGGTATCTTCTGTTACTTCGGGCTCGGCGTAGACCTATTCCCGAAGGTCGATATCCCCACAGTTCAAGTCCTGATTGTGGACCGCGGCGCATCGCCCGAAGAGATCGAAACCGAGATCACCAAGAAGGTCGAAGATGCCGTCAACACCATCAGCCAGGTGGACGAAGTCCGCTCCACATCGTCGGAAGGCCAAGCCTTAGTCGTCATCACCTTCGAACTCTCGAAGAACGGAGACGTAGCTGCGCAGGAAGTTCAAAATAAAGTTAACGCAATTGTTAACGACCTTCCCCAGACCGCCAAGACGCCGGTGGTTCAAAAGTTCGACCCCGATGCGGCGCCCATCCTCCAGATCGCTGTCTCCGCCCCACGCTCCCTGCGCGATGTTACCCT
>CAXSIG010000475.1:2329-3400 GCA_964237255.1 uncultured Bryobacteraceae bacterium | reverse complement strand
ACAGATCAAGCAAAAACTGGAAAACGCGAAAGGTGTTGGCCAGGTTCGCATCGTAGGCGGAGCGCGCCGGGAGATTCACGTCCTGGTCGATCCCGACCGTCTCCGCGCTTACAACCTTACGGTCAACGACGTGTTTACCGCGCTCCGCAACCAGAACCTGGAGTTGCCCGGCGGTAACCTGAACGCTGGAACGCGCGAACTGACCATCCGCACTTCCGGCAAGTTGCTCGATGTCGCGCAGTTTAATCGCATCGCCATAGCGAACCGTAACGGCTATTCCGTCACCGTCAGCGATATCGGCTATGCCGAAGACAGCTACGAAGAACCACGAACCTCCGCGCGCTTGAATGGCGTCCCCGCGGTCACTCTCGTAGTTGCGAAACAGTCCGGCGAAAACAGCGTCAACACAGCGAATGAAGTGAAAGAGCGGCTCGCCGAAATTCGCAAAGCGCTCCCGAAGGACATCAGCACCCAGATCGTCGGCGATCAATCCGTCTTCATCAATGCCGCGGTGGAGTCCATTAAGCACCATCTCATCGAAGGCAGCATCTTCGCGTCGATCATCATCTTCATTTTTCTCGCTAACTGGCGCACCACGCTCATCGCCGCTATCGCCATTCCAACGTCCATCATCTCGACATTCGCCCTGATGGCTGCTATGGGCTTCACGCTGAACCAGATCACCATGCTGGCGCTTACGCTCATGGTCGGTATCGTGATCGACGACGCCATTATCGTCCTAGAAAACATCTACCGCTTCATCGAAGAGAAAGGCATGTCGCCATACCAGGCTGCCATCGAAGGCACGCGCGAGATCGGTCTCGCCGTCATGGCCACCACCCTTTCGCTACTCGCTGTTTTTCTCCCGGTAGGTTTCATGGGCGGAATCGTAGGTCGCTTCATGAGTTCCTTCGGCTTCACCTCCGGCTTCTCCATCGCGGTGTCGCTGCTGGTCTCCTTCACGCTCACCCCCATGCTCTGCTCCCGCTTTGTCCGAGCGCCAAAACGAGCCGAAGGCGAACACCAGTCGAAAGATAGCGGCTTTTTCCGCTTTCTAGATGATATCTACAC
>CAXSIG010000475.1:0-2319 GCA_964237255.1 uncultured Bryobacteraceae bacterium | reverse complement strand
ATGGGCCACCGCAAGACCATCATCGCCCTCAGTGTCCTTACGGTTCTCAGCATCGTTCCGCTCTTCAAGTTCGTCGGCAAAAACTTTCTGCCCTCGGACGACCAATCCCAGTTCAACGTGTTACTCCGAACCCCGGAAGGCGCGTCGCTTTCCGCCACAACGCAAACCGCCGAGCAGATCGCACAGAAAGTACTCGCACTGCCGGGCGTGGAGAGCACGCTCACCACAGTAGGCGGCAGCGCCGATGCTTCCGTCAACAACGCTTCCATGTACGTCAAGCTGACGGACCTTGACGGACGCAGTATCTCGCAGGTGCAACTCATGCAGCGCACGCGGACGATCCTCCGCGCTCTCCCTCCCGAAATTCACTCGAGCGTTGAGTTGGTAAGCTCCATCGGCAACAACCAAAGCAACGCCGAGATCCAATACTTCCTTCAAGGCCCCGATCTCGATAAGCTCGCCAAGTACTCCGATGCGCTGCTACTCAAGATGAAGCAGATCCCCGGTGTTACCGACGCCGATTCCACCCTGCGCAGCGGCAAGCCCGAACTTCACCTTGATATCGACCGGGCCCGCGCCGCGGACCTGGGGGTCTCCGTCCAGGACATCGAACAAGCCCTCAACACTCTGGTAGCCGGACAAGTTGCCTCCACCTTCAACTCCGGCGACGACCAATACGATGTCCGCGTCCGGGCCGAAGAAAAATTCCGCGGTAGCGTCGAAGGCCTCAGCAAGATCACGGTGCCATCCTCTCGGCAACGCGGCTCCGTAGGTGTCGATGAAGTCGTTCACATGCGCGCCGGAGCCGGCCCTTCCGCGGTCAACCGCATCGGACGGCAACGCCAGGTAACCCTCACCTGTAACATACTGCCCGGTGGATCGCAAGCCGACATCCTGGCCGCAATGAACAAAGCAGCCGGCGAGATTGGCCTGGAACCGGGCTATCGCACCGGACTCTCCGGCGCGTCGAAAGAACTGAACCGCACAGGCTATTACTTCATCCTCGCCTTCTCACTCACGTTCATCTTCATGTACATTGTGCTGGCGGCTCAGTTTGAGAGTTTTATCCACCCCATCACGATTCTCCTGACGCTCCCGCTTGCCGTGCCGTTTGGCATCGTAGCGCTGCTCATCGCCGGACAAACCGTTAACATCTTTTCCGGCCTCGGCCTGCTCCTGCTCTTCGGCATCGTAAAGAAGAATGCCATCCTCCAGATCGACCATACGAACGGACTGCGGGCTGCAGGCATGTCCCGCTACGACGCGATTATCCAGGCCAACCGCGACCGTCTCCGTCCCATCCTGATGACGACCATCGCGCTGGTAGCGGGCATGACGCCTCTGGTCGTCAGCAGTGGGACGGGTTCTGCGACCAACCGCTCCATTGGTGTGTTGGTGGTGGGCGGCCAGTCGCTCTGCCTCATCCTCACGCTGCTGGCCGTTCCTGTGTTCTACTCTCTCTTCGAAGACCTGGCGGCGCTGCCGAAGCGGCTCCTGCGTCCAGCCACAGCTCTCTTCAGCAGCTTCTTCACGCTCTTCGGCCAGACCGCTCCCGCGCCCGAACAATCCGCTGTCCAAGTGCCCCCACGAATCGGCATCGTAGGCGAGCAGAAGCTCACGTTGTCCGAAGTAATCGGCCGCGTTTTAAATAACGACCGCGACTTACTCGTCTACCGCATCGCCGCCCAAGAAGCCGTGATCAACCTTAAAGGTGCAAAGGGCTATTTCGATCCAGTCTTTGGCCTTAACGCGTACCGTGTAAAAAGCGTTACCCCTGTTGCCAGCGCGCTAGGCGGCGCGGCCAACGGCAAGCTCACCAACAAACAGCTCTACGCCGATCCCCAACTCAGCGGGGTCTTTCTCTGGCTAGGCGGCACTTACCGATTCGACTTTGCCAACTCCCGCCAGTCCACCGACAACACGTTCCAAACGCTGAATCCACAGTTCCCCACCGCCGCTACCCTCAACCTGATCCAGCCCCTCTGGCGCGGATTGCGATTCGATCAAAACCGCTATCGTATTCAGATCGCGCGCAGCAACATCCAACTCACCAGCCAGCAGCTTCGTCAGCGAGTCATCGAAGTGGTGACGCAAGCGATCGAGGCTTACTGGGAACTAGACTACGCATACCGAAACCTGGGCGTTCAAATAGAGGCGGTACGCCTTGCCGGACAGCAGGACCAGAGCAATCGCCGACAGGTAGCGCAGGGCATCTTGGCTCCAGTCGATGTGATCCAGACTCAGACGCAGGCGGCCACCTTTCAACAAAACGTCTACACTGCTCAAGACAATCTCACCCGTGCCGAGAACGCACTGAAA
>CAXSIG010000474.1:3611-5081 GCA_964237255.1 uncultured Bryobacteraceae bacterium | reverse complement strand
ACCAAGACACTACTACTGACAAGCATTGCAGCGGTTTCCCTGGCATTCGGCCAAGCCGACGACACGGCGAAACTTCAGAAAGACCTTGACCAAGCCAAGAAGACGTTGAACGACTGGCCGAACTTGGCGCGCTACGCGGACAAGAACGCCTCAGTCGCTGCTCCCGCGGCAGGAGAAGAGCGGGTGGTTTTCATGGGTGATTCCATTACTGACGGCTGGAACCGCAAGGAGGGCCGCTTCTTTCCCGGCAAGCCGTACATCGATCGCGGCATTAGTGGCCAAACGACACCGCAAATGCTGATCCGTTTTCGTCCGGACGTGATCGACCTAAAGCCTACTGTGGTGGTCATCCTGGCAGGCACCAACGATCTCGCGGGCAACACCGGACCGATCACGGTGAAAGCAACGGAGGAGAATCTTCAATCCATGGCGGAGTTGGCCAAAGCGAACGGCATCAAGGTGGTACTTTCTTCCATCATGCCGGTCTGTGATTACCATCGGCCGCAGACCGAAAAGCGCCCACCCGCCAAGATTATCGAGATCAACGACTGGATGAAGAGCTACTCCGCGAAGAACGGCTTTGTGTATCTCGATTACTACACGCCCATGCTCGACGACAAGAACATGTTAAAGAAGGAGATCACGGCGGATGGGTTACATCCCAACGACGCAGGCTACGACATGATGGGCCCGCTGGCCCAGAAGGCGATTAATCAGGCGCTCGGCCGCTAAATCGCGTCCGAGATCGATGGCAGCGGGAAGTCGGTCGCGACCAGGGAAGGTGCGATCATGATTCCGCCTTCCAGGCCGCGCACGCGTACCGCCTGGCCCACCATCTTCGTGTTCTTCAATAAACGAACCGGGCTTTCAAGGAACCGGAAGTTCATTACCGGCCTGGAAATTTTGCCGTTCTCGATCAGGAATACACCGTCTCGCGTGAGCCCCGTCTGCTGGAGCGTCTGTTGGTTCACGTAGCGGATGTACCAGAAGTGCGTTACTAACACGCCGCGGTCTACTGAGGCGATCAGTTGATCGAGCGTGGAATCGCTGCCATCCAAAATCAGGCTACCCGCACCACCTCCAAATCCACCGCCCCCACCACCACCTCCGCGTCCACCACCACCTCCGCCACCACCGGAGTTCGGTTCATGTCCCGTTTTCGATCCCCAATACCGGTCGTAGGAGAGATTGGCAATCTTGCCTTTCTCGATCCATTGAACGGCTTTTGTCGGGAGTAAATCGCCAGTCCAGGGCGAGGAGGCTTGCCTGGGGTCGAACGGATCGCTTCGGAGATTGATGAACTCGGGGAAGACCTGCTCTCCAAGCAGGTTTCCACCGCCGCGCTTACTCAGGAACGTTCGGCCTTCATCGGTGTTTCGAGCGGAGAACGCGGGTGACATGAGGCGCACCAGATCGCCCGCTGCGGTAGGTTCCAAGACAACGGTGTAGTTACCGGGGTCAAGCGCAGTC
>CAXSIG010000474.1:0-3601 GCA_964237255.1 uncultured Bryobacteraceae bacterium | reverse complement strand
ACTTACCGATGGCCGTCGCCGCCAGTTTCGCGCTATCGATCTTGGATAGAACCGTAGACGGCTGTCCCGCCCATCCGGAACTGGAGCCATCGGGCATGCGGACAGTCGTCGTGAGTTGGGAGTCTGCCGCGTTATGGAAGCCGAAAAGACCAGTCTTATTCGCTACCGCGTTCACATGATGCGAGCGCTCGATGAGACCTGCCGCGACCAACTTCTCCGCTAAGGCTGCGTCCACGATGGTCTTCACCAGCGGGATCATCTGCGGCGAGCGCGCCGTGGCCGTGGCTTCATCGAAGTCATTGACCTTGGGAAATTGTTGCGGACCCACAGCGGGAAGGCGCTCGGGATTCGCGGGGGCGATGGCGGCCAACTCCTCCGCTTTCTGGACGGCCTTTTTCAGCGACGCTTCATCCAGGTCATTCACGGAGTACGAGCCGGTCTTTCCTTCCCTGGTGACGGTGACGGATACCGAGTGACGTCGGCTGAAGGATGCGTTCGTAATCCCGTTGTTCGCGAATCGCGTATAGGCCTGTTCCGTTTCGCTGACGTTAACCTGGCACTCCGGAAAGGTGGCGAGGGCGATTGTCTTCTGGGTTAATTTTTGCGCTTCGTCTCGGGTTAGCATCTGGTTCGGGTCCTAATCGGTAAGAATCACGTTGATATTGCGGAAGCGGGTTGGCGAGCAACCGTGACTAATGGAGTTGATCTGCGTCGGCTCGCCCTTCGCGTCGCCCGTCGTGCCGTATTGCCGCCAGTAGGCGGGACCGGCTGTGCCGTCGCAGGCCTGCCAGAAATCAGGCGTCCGGCCCTGATAAGAAACTTGAGAGATCATTCCGGCCTTCTTGCCGCCTTTGATTTCCCAGAAGGCATCGCCGCCGAACTGGAAGTTGTAGCGTTGCTGATCGATAGAGTAGCTACCGCGACCGTCGATGAGAACGCCGTCGTCGATTCCGCCAATGAGTGAATCGAGCGTTTCTTCCTGCGAGCCGGGGCTAAGCGAAACATTCGGCATGCGCTGGAAAGGAACGGTAGCCCAGGAATCGGCCTGGCAGCAGCCATGCGATTCTTTGTCGCCCATCAGCACCGCTTGTTCGCGATTGGTTTGGAAGTTGCGGAAGATGCCTTTGTCGATGATGGTGAACTCGCTGGTCTTGACGCCGTCGTCGTCGTAGCCGCAGGTGGCGAGGGCACGCGGGCGTGTTCGCTCACCGATGAACGTGCAATGCTCGCTGGCAATCCGCTTTCCTACCGTCTCCACTTTGATGTAGCTGGTGCCGGCGTAGTTTGCTTCGTACCCGAGAGAGCGATCCAACTCTGTGGGATGGGCAACGCTTTCGTGGATGGTGAGCATCAGGTGGTTCGGCATTAGGATCAGATCCTTCTTGCCGGGCCGAACGGGCGGTGCGGTGAGGTGTTCGACTACTTCGTCGCGGATGCGCTGCGCGTTCTCTTTCAGATTCATCTCCGGCACGTATTCCCAACCGGCGGAAGCCTGCGTGGGAACGTAGCTGCGCGAACGCGACACGTTGTTCTGCCGATCGACGGCGGTGGCGTCAACGTTGCCATAGATCTGGAGAATGTACTGCTGAATGGAAGAGCCTTCTGTGGACATGAAGAACTTGTCTTCACTCCGCAGGTTGAGGCTTGCGGAGCCGGAGAAAACTTTGGGGTTCTTCTTGATCTGTTCCGTTACATCGCTCAGCATGGCGACCTTCTCCGACATCGAAATTTCGAAGGGGTCTTTTTCGAAGGGCGTCACCCATTTATCGCGATAGGCTTTAACGGGAACCAGTTGCACGGGCTTTCGCTGAATAGCCGCGTTGGCTTTGGCGATGATGACGGCCTCATTTGTGATGTTAGCAATTTCCTCTTGCGTGACCATCGGGGATGACGCAAAACCCCACGCGCCGTTCACGATAACCCGCACGCCGAAGCCGAAGCTGGAGTCTTCGGAGAGCCCGGGAATCGATACCGTTTTGCCGGTGCCCCGTTCGGATTGCGCGCGGAGAGTGATGCGCTGATCGCGTAGACGGACGATGCGGATGTCGCAATACGTCGCCTTGTATTTCTTAGCTTCGCGAAGTGCGGCGGCGCCGAGTTTTTCGAGATCGGGAGCGGGCGAGGATCTCTCCTTGGGAGCGCCGAAGAGATTGGTAGCGAAGGCGGCCGAACCGGCGAGGAAGTGTCTGCGCGTCAGCATGATTTCCGTTTAGTGTAGCGCGATGGCGAGCGCACCGATGCCGTGCGATTGCCGAACCGATCTTTTCCGCGTCTATGCAGGGTCCGGTGACGATGTAAGCAGAGAGCGAAGTTACCAGATTACCCGTTACGCTAAACCCACCGTTCTTCTTCACGGGACGCCACTCATCACATTTCCGTCGCATCGCCTGTTGCGCCTTCACACACTGGGACCATGAAGATACTTCTTTTTACGTTGCTGCTCGCCGGGAACTTGCTTGGACAGGACGTCTTTCACATTCAGGTAAAAGGGACGGGTCGACCGTTGATTCTCATTCCAGGATTGTCTTCGAGTGGAGAAACCTGGGACACAACGGTGGCCCGCTACAAAGATCGGTTCGAATGTCACGTACTGACGGTGTCCGGATTTGCAGGAGTGACGCCCGCGGATCCGGGGCCGGACGATTTGCTCCGGACCATACGGGAGCAACTCGCAAACTATATTCGCGAACACAAGCTTGCGAAGCCCACTGTAATCGGTCACAGCTTGGGCGGCACCATCGCAATGGACTTGGCCAGTTCCTACCCGGACTTGATCGGCAAGTTAGTGATCGTGGACTCCTACCCATTCACGATGGGTCTCGACCCGAGCATGACCCCGGCCAAGGCCAAAGAAATTTCCGCCCAGATCCGCTCGGGATTCGCGTCAATGAGCAAGGAGGCTTACCTGAAAAGTGCCGATTCCGGGGCCAACACAAACAACATGACAAAAGATCCCGCCAACCAAAAACTGTTGATCCAGTGGGCGCGCACATCCGACCAGCAAACCGTAGCGCAGGCCCTGGCTGAAATGCTCGGCGGCGATTGGCGCGACGACGTTGGAAGGATTACCGCGCCGTCCCTGGTGCTTGCCGCATGGCAGGGCAGCGAGAGCTATGGCGCAACTCATGAAGTAGTCGACAGGAACCTGCACGCACAATACGCCAAGCTGAAAGGCGTCAACATTTACATAAACGACAAGGCCAGACACTTCATCATGTGGGACGATCCGGATTGGATGTTCGCTCATCTCGATCGTTTTCTGGGCGCGAAATGACGATAACGAAGACGTATTGGCTGTATCAACTGTTGGGCTAGGGCACGTACTGTGCAATCGGTGTCGCCAGTTCGTTGCAGTCTTCGCATAGCTCGCGAGCCATCTTCATCGGGTCTGGGTTGTTTCTGGTCTATAGCATCGGCTTTACGGACTGGTTTCGTCAGCAGATCCGCGCTCGTTGTTGGCTGGAATTGCCCGGGAGTAAGTGTATTCCACGTCTGGTTGCGGGATCGTTGCTGATCGGGATTCTTCAGACAACTCTGGTGCTGGCCGTCGACTACGGATTCCGCCGCGAGGTGTGGCCGAAAGGCGACGTGCTCTGGCTCT
>CAXSIG010000473.1:4219-5084 GCA_964237255.1 uncultured Bryobacteraceae bacterium | reverse complement strand
AAGTGGGTAGCGACGAAGGCGCTCGAGGCCAGCCCGTTCGCCGCAACCGCGCTTCCCGCATTGAATCCGAACCAGCCCACCCAAAGGAGGCAAGCGCCAATCACGCTGATGACGATGCTATGGGGGCGGATCGGTTCAGTGGGATAGCCGATGCGCTTTTTTAAATAGAGCGCACATACCAACGCGGAAACTCCGGACGTAATGTGGACCACTGTGCCGCCCGCGAAATCCAGGCATCCGAATTTGCCGCCCAGGAAGGCATTCAAGAAACCGCCCTTACCCCAGACCATATGCGCCATAGGAAAGTAGACCAGGAACATCCAAAGGGTGGTGAAGATCAACATCGCGCTGAACTTCATACGTTCGGCAAAGGCGCCAGAGATAAGCGCAGGCGTGATGATGGCGAACATGAGCTGATAGATCATGTACGTAAGGTGCGGTACGGTTGCTCCGTAATCGGCCTGCGGCGTGACGCCGACACCTTCCATGAACGCGTATTGGAAGCCGCCAAGAAAGGGAGTGCCCTCGCCGAACGCCAGACTGTAACCCACAACAGCCCACAACACCGTAATCACTGCCATGAGCATGAACGAATGCATCATAGTGGAAAGCACGTTTTTGCGGCGAACCAAGCCACCGTAAAAGAGCGCCAAGCCGGGCCCGGTCATCATGAGTACCAGGGCCGCGCTTGCCAGCATCCAGGCGTTATCGCCCGAATCCACCTTGAGCGGGGCCGGCGTTTGAAAGAGAAACGCGAGTTGCGGAATCATGAATCGAATCAGTATCCCACCTTTGCTGTTCGAGGTGAAATCCGACCGAACTTGCTACTTACGCTTCAGAGGGACTCGGGTTTTTTCGACGAGCG
>CAXSIG010000473.1:0-4209 GCA_964237255.1 uncultured Bryobacteraceae bacterium | reverse complement strand
AACACCTTACAACACCCTTGACAATGATAGGGAACTTTCCCAAACATCCGTCTGATTGCGGATTCTACTCCGCTAAGCACGATCCGCCGGTGATCCTTGGATTTACACCGGTAACAACGTAAAGTGGCTTCTCGTGTGTTCATCGATAACTACTTAAGTTCACGCTAGCGCTTGAACCGGGGTTCGACAAGAGGGTATCCACTAGTCCAGTACTAAGCTAATGACGCGAGAGTATAGTGCATTTACTACTTACATGGTTGATCAACAACCTTAAGACTAAGTATGTGTCCTAACTTTTGGGTCCACCCTGGAGGCTTTGAGGGTGCGGTTCGCCTGTTAACTCTATGACACCCGCGATTTTAATGATGAACTTTAAGCTTCCCGCAAAACTTTTAGCTGCGACGTGTTTTATTGCGTGCAGTTCTCTTTCCGCACCTATTGTCCAGTACACCACCGTCGGTACGTTCAGCACTTCAGGTACGGCTAGTGCTACTTTCACCAATGCTGGCAATACCGTAAGCATCAGTTTTATAAGCGCCACAGGTTCGGTGAACGCCAATCCAAACAGTTTTGTGGGCTTCGGAAACGTAATTGTCACGAGCACCAGCACAACGCCGATCACGTTACCTTCGGGCTTAACACTTGCTATCACAATCGTGCAGACTCAGCCATCCATGAACACCGGCCAGTTGACTGGAACCATTGCCGGCGCTTTGTCTGGAAATTCCAGTTCGACCGTCTTTACACCCGCTTCGTCAACGTTGACGCTTGGTATGGTCACTTACACCTTGCAAAATTTTTATGCTCTGGTTCCTCCTTCTTCAAACAACGGCGATACATCGCTTCAGGGATCTCTAACAGTTACGACAACTCCTGAAGCCGGGACATTTTCCATGTTGTTCGGCGGAGTCCTGCTTGCGGTTGGTGGTTCAAAAAAGTTGCGGGCTCGCTTCGTTTAGTCAGACTAGATTTTTTTTACTTTATGGGTCCGGCGCCTCTGGTGTCCGGGCCCTTTGTTGTTTTTGCCTGCTGTTTTGGATAGGTGGGAACTCTGTGATTTTTCCGAGTAGTCATTAACCGGAAAGCTTTAAGACACTAGGTGTAAAGAGTTAGTAGACCACGTGTCATTGATCAAAACATTGGGTCTTCTTGTTTGGCGTTAAGCCGAGCAACTAACCACAGCCCGCAGTCCTCCGCTGCGGGCTGTCCTTATTTATGCAGATTCCTTCGAATTCATCCATGGTAGACGGAAAACGAACTTTGTTACGTCCTGAAGATCGGGACATTATTCTACAAGCTATTGCTGTAGATTGCCCTGCCGAGATTACAGAACGCTCTTTAATTCTTCTTTACCTGAATGAAGGATTGAAATGCGAGCAAATTGGTCGAACTCTGAATGTCGCTTCCGATAAAATATCTTATTGGCGTAAGCGTTACCTAGATCACGGCCTTGCTGCATTGAATATAACCGGCGAACGAAAAAGAAATCGCGGAACAACTTCAGCTAACGTAATTCGTACAATTTTAGAAAAGACAGAGCGAGAATTGCCGGAAAAGGGCCGCCGGTGGACAACTCGGTCCATGGCACAAGCTGTCGGCGTCAGCGATTCCACAATTCGTCGCGTCTGGAGAAGCTATGGGATTGCCCCACACCTTACGACAGGACCTACCTCCCAAAGCCGAATACTTGAAGCTCGGCGAGGAGTGCGACAACGTTCTACGGCTTGTGGTTCACCAAGTAGGTAGTTAGCGTTCCCGCTGTGTCCTGAGCCAGTTCGATGCTCGAGCCATTCGAGCCATTTTTTTCCACCAAGACCTGCTTTCGCAATTCGGCAATATTCTTCACGTTCGGGTCGCTGAGCGAGCCCACTAGGCCGCTTTCTACCGCGAAACGGACCAATTCCGCGGAGCTCTTTAGTTTCAGCACCGTCATGATAGCCGTCTTATGAAACTCGACCGTTTTTTGCACGACGTTCAACTCTGCGGCGATCGCTTTCGCGGAAAGGCCTTCTCCCACCAGTTGTAGGACCTCACACTGCCTTGGCGTCAACTCTCCAAACGGAGACTGCGATTCTCCGCCCTTCTGGTGAAAAACAAGTGAGCCTTCGTGATCGGGAAGACTAATATACTGCTGTCCGCGGGCGACGGCGCGAAGAGCTCGTAGAAGGTCGGCAACTGGCGCGCTCTTTGACACATACGCCGCAGCGCCCGATCGAAATCCCTCGCGCACGTAGCTCGGGCTACAGCAAGCGGTGTAGAAGACCGCCTTCGGCCTGGGTTCGCGGTTTCGCAATTGCCGGGAAACCTCAAATCCGTTAAGGGCCGGTAGCGCCACATCGAGAATTACGAACGCGGGCGAAACGTTAGCCGCGACTCCTAGCGCCGATCGTCCGTCCGCAGCGGAACCTACAATCTCGAACTCTTGACTCAAAAGAGAAACCATCCCATCCTGAATCATCGGATGGGGGTCACACACAACAATAGTTGGTTTAAACATCGAGTATCTCGACTAATGGCATTCAGGCTCTCCGGACTTCAACCATCAGTGTAGACTGGGCATTTAGTAATTGTGCGCTCGGTATCACACTGGGACTACCTTCCTTATAGTACTTTGTAGTGCACCTTCAAATAGGGCGTTTTCCTAATAGGCAACTCTCTCAGGAGTTTTTACCAGTTGTCGAGTAGCCGTGTGGGAACTTACGCTTGTACCTGTTAGACACCGCACTTAAAGCGGTAGGTACAACTGCACGGAGAGGCAGGCAGAAAATGGCGTTAACAGTACTTGTTATTCTTTTGTTCTTTATTATTGACGTTAGAGCGGAGCAGCGGGATATTCGGCCTGTATTTATGAGCGCGACTCGCATTCCAGCAGAGCAGTTACTATCTGGATCCAGCCGTTTTGATGAACTCCGGTCTCCTTCCGATCGCATTTTACTGGGATCCTGTGCCGACCGAATCACTCAACACGCCGCTACGTTTATAAGCGTCCCCACCGATACTCTTTTTTACTCAGCAAGTAGTTTCCTGATTAAATCGGGTACTTTGAAGTCGCTAACCGGGATGAATTTGTTAGTCGCGGGTTTCGGCTTACCAACTGTCCGACAGCTCTAATCACAATAAGTACATCGGACTTTATGCCGTCATTTCAGAAAATAATTCTTCTTTGTTTCCTGTCCTCTTTTGGTCGGGAGTTATTGCCACAGGCCTCGCTTTCGGCACAGGTCTCCGATGATGCAGTTGCTAAAGCGCAAATGAATCTGGGGCCAGCCGATGAGATTTCGGTTCGTGTTAATGACTTCGACGAAATTTCGGATAAGCCGATTCGAATCGATTCCGAGGGTTTTATTTCCCTTCCTTATGTCGGGCGGCTCTCTGTCGCGGGATTACAGCCCAGTGAAGTGGAAATTAGAATAGCCGAGAAACTTGCCCGATATCTGAAAACTCCCCACGTGACTGTAAACATTGTTTCTTTACACAGCCAACCTATTTCCGTGCTGGGCGCGGTAAACAGGCCGGGTGTTTATCAGTTAGAAGGAGGTAAAGATGTAGCCGAGGCTCTTTCCCTAGCAGGTGGATTAAGGCCCGACGCGGGTTCCACGCTTCGGATTACGCGCCAGGCTACGGCGGGCGCTCTGCCTATTGCGGGCGCGCGGACCGATCTAACCGGTAAGTTTCAAGTTGCCGAGGTCGATCTAGACGATTTGATGAAGGCGAAACGGCCGGAATTAAACATTATGATTCGCCCCAGAGACATACTCACGGTAAATAAGGCCGATCTAGTTTATGTAATTGGAGACGTACGGAAACCGGGCGGGTTTACGGTAGCCGCCCATGAGCGGCTTAGTCTTTTGCAGAGTCTCGCCATGGCCGAAGGCCTAGAACGAACGGCTGCCCCCAAGCGCGCACGAATTCTCAGGACCGAGCCTGACCGTACCGAACGAAAAGAAATTCCCGTCGATATTGCCGGAATCATGAGCGGCAAACGAACAGATGTATACCTGCAGCCCAACGATGTGTTGTTCGTTCCGAATAACGCGGCCCGAAGCGTGGGCATGAGAACTGCCGAAGTGGCTCTTCAACTCGGCACCGGCATTCTAATTTACCGCAGATAGAGGACCGTTTTGGCAGACCTTCATTCACACGAGCGCACCGTTACTTCGCAAGGATCGGGCTCGCTATCCAATCGTCGCATCGACGATCGGCAGCAAG
>CAXSIG010000472.1:0-5088 GCA_964237255.1 uncultured Bryobacteraceae bacterium | reverse complement strand
CCGGCGGGCGATAGCTATTTATTGCAGCGCTACATGGGGCACATCGATGTGCATCTCTCGTCCCGTTTCCGCCTGTTTTTCCAATTGAAGACCGGTCTCGAAAACGGTCGCAAAGCGGGCCCGAGGCCATTCGATTTGGATCGCCTGGATGTAAACCAGGGTTACTTCGATCTGAATTTCGGAGTGAAGCCGAACACGCCGGCACAATCGCAGACCGCCGATCAGAAGGGAACGGCGAGCGGGAACGATCTGCATCCGTCGGTGATTGTGCGTTTCGGGCGGCAGGAGCTGAACTTCGGCGCCGGTCGGCTTGTGTCGGTCAGTGAAGGCGTGAACGTGCGTTTTGGCTTCGATGCCGCGCGCATTATCCTGCAACCCGCGAACTGGAGGATCGATATCTTCTACGCTAAACCGGATGCTTACAATCGCGGCGTGTTCGATGACAAACCCACGCATAGTCAGACCCTCACCGGGATTTATGCAACCACACCACTGCACGATTCAAAGACCTCCATCGATCTGTACTATTTGGGTTCTGATTTCAAATCTGCGCAGTACGTGCAAGGGATAGGAAGAGACCATCGGCAGACCCTCGGGGCCAGGCTTTCGGGCGCCGATCATGCTTCGCCTTGGAATTACGATATAGAAGCAACCTTGCAGTTCGGGACATTTAAGCAAGCGGAGCCTGCGTCAGGAGGAACGATCCGTGCGTGGGGAATTTCGCCTTTTGTAAGCTATCGTTTCCTTGACAGAGGTCTCGAGCCCCGAATTGCGATCAAAGGCGGCATCACCAGCGGCGACAAGAACCGGGCAGACGGAACATTGCAAAGCTTTTCGGCGTTGTTTGCGCGCGGCGACTATTTTGGGAAGTCAAACCAGATCGGTCCCGTCAATGTGATCTCAGTTCAGCCGGAACTTACGCTAACGTTTCCGCATCGCATTACCGCTGTCCTCGATACCAACTTTCTTTGGCGAGAGAGCACGCGCGATGGTTTGTATACGGCGGGCGGAACTCCGGTTCGCATGGCTGATACTTCGGCACGATACGTCGGAGCTGCGCCGGAGATTGAAGTCGCTTGGCAGTCGTCAAGGCGGGTGTTCTGGGATTTTGTTTATCAACGTTACGCTGTGGGAGAATTTTTACGCAGACAGCCGCCTGGTGGAATCGACCTGAATTATCTGGCGGCCGATGTAACTTTTAAGTTCTAGAATTCTATGGAAACAAGACGAATCGATACGCACACGCACGTTGTGCCGCCCTTCTATCGAGACTGGCTCGGCAGTAAGGGGATAGATGCCGGTGGCTTACCCATTCCGGAGTGGAGCGCGGAATCCGCCTTGGCGATGATGGGCCGGAATGGCATCGCGACATCCATTCTTTCTGTATCGACACCGGGTGTGGAGCCTGGGGAGAAACAGGAAGCTCAAGACATGGCGCGCCGTCTGAATGACTACGCAGCCGGTATTGTGGCTGACCATCCGGGGCGCTTCGGATTCTTCGCTACGGTGACGCTTCCAGATGTCCAAGGCTCCGTGATTGAAGCGAAGCGTGCGCTGGATACGCTGAAGGCGGACGGCATTGTCCTCCATGCTCAAACGAATGGTGTGTATCTAGGAGATCCGTCCATGACTTCACTCTTAGAGGAGCTGAACGCGCGGGAGATTATTGTCTTAGTTCACCCGTCTGCGCTACCCGGCGGCGCGGCGGATGGGATACCCGCCTACTGGGCTGATTTTCTGCTAGATACGGTGCGAGCTGCGATGAACCTAGTCCGCACAGGAACCGTTGCGAAATACCCGAAGATCAAATACATTCTGTCCCACGGCGGCGGCTTCCTTCCGTTTGCCGCGAGTCGGATTGCAGGAGAGCTCAATCCCAAAAACTCAGAGGAAGCACTCGCCACTCTCCGAAGTTTTTATTTCGATACGACTCTGTCCAGCTCGGAATTCGCTCTGCCTACATTACTCGCCTTTGCCGATCCTCAGCAAATTACTTTTGGAAGCGATTTTCCCTATGCACCCGAAAAGGTGAGTCAAATCTTTACGACAACCTTGGATGAGTACAGCGGTTTGGATCATCACGCGGTCAATCGAGGAAATGCGGAAGCTATTTTCATTCGCTTGCGGGATTTGTCTTAAAACTTTTGCTCAGCTTTGTCCCAATAGCTCAATACGTCCGTAGCGAGATCAAGAGTGCATTGAGCCGCAGGTATCGATTTCGCGAGTGCTGCCGCCTGGCCGGGAGGCAGGCATGTTTCCAATCTCGCAACTCGCAGTCGGTGGGCGTTAGGTCTGTTGGGCGCTGAGTAGTGATCAGGCCCACAATCAAGTCGGGCCGATATCGATGATAGATTTCCGTCGAAAGCACACCGGCAGGTCGAACGTTAGTCACGCTGGCGCCGGTGTCCCCACATCTGAACGGCAAGATCGAGCGACCCCAGCGAACGGATTTGGAGGAGTTCTACGCAACTGCTGAAACGATGTCTGTAGGCCGCACACTTGGGTTGTCGGTTGTGGAGTATGCCGGCGTTTATCGGCAAAGTGCGTTGATGTCCGCGGCCTTTCCAGCGGGTGAGAACTGCCGAACCAAGGCGTTCGGCGCAGACGGGGGCGTCTGCCCTACTTGCTTGTTCAATAGCTTGTTGACTAGCGTGTTTTAGTTACCTGGATCCAGTTTCGGTTTTTCCGAGCTTGGAAAGGGAACAGCTATGCCGATGCGAAACTTGCTATCGCGAGAGACGATAGGTGTTGGGGCCTACTGCAATCTTGACGTCGCCTTGCTTGCCGGGCTTGAGCGGGAGCGCCGGGCCTTCTACCGTTAGCTCCGCATCTTGCAACTGTTTGATTCTTGTACGGCCTAGCGGGTATCCGCCTTCCGGGATCACGTTGCGCTCATCGTCCTTCCACACGAATTCGAGTAGCCGGTCCGGGGTGTAGACGACTCGGGCGTGCTGCGATTCGAGCACGTGGTATCCGGCCTCGGTGTACGCGACCGTTTCGCTTCTCGGAATGACTAGAATGCGAAAATCCGATTGGACGGCCGCGGCTCCGGTTACCTTGACATGAGCGGTGTGTACTCCGGCGCCGGCGCGGTCTGCAAATAGGTGGAAGTTCACGTCGCGTTGAGCCGACGCCGCGACTACGATTTCGGATCTCGGAGTGGCGAAGTCAAGACCATCGTCCCCTGACACTTCGACGGTGAACATCCGGATCTCCGGGGCGTTGTTGCGAACGGCGATCGTGATGTCGCGGCCGGTCTTGCCATCCACCGGGATGAGCGGCGGATCGAGCGCCAAGTCGGCTCCATCGCCGTAGTGGCGGTTCAGTGCTTCACGAAAGCGCAGGGTCACTGGCAGTAAGCACTGCAGGCGCGCGTGGTTCACGTCAACGCCATCGATCTGCAGATGGAGCTCGACGTGGCTGCCGTGGGGAATGGAGTCCGGGACAGTGACCGCGTATTCCACCTCATTCGGCGTTTTCGTGTTGGGAACGGGCTTGAACCATGCAGGGGCAACTAAGCGCGAGCGGGTAGCTACGGCTTCGGAGGAGTACTGGGTGGAAACCGAGTTTTTCTGACCGATGAGGAGGACCTTGCGATCGCCGAAGAATGCCGAATTTTCGGGCTCGGCTAGCGCCAGGGCAATGCGCACGCGATGCGCGGGGCCGTTGCCGGGCGGAATGTTCAGACGGGCGCGTCCCGACGATGCATCCCAATCGAAAGGGCGGGGGCGGCCATCGGCTATGTAGGGGCCGATTGGCTCTTTCGCCAAGTGGAGTACAACGTCACTATCGTTTGGCGCGGAGAACTCCATGGCGAGCGTGCCGTTGTCGCACTCGACGCGGGTCAGTTCGGCGGTGGCGTAGATAATCGCTTCGTCATTCGCGAAGGTGTTGCAGCCGTGGGCCTTAGAGAAGGGCAGGTTCACCGGAAGCCAGAGGGCATCGCCAGCGGGAACGGTTATGGACGGGAGCTTGATTGTTTGTTTGAGTGGCGGGTACTGGGCCTTTAACTCCGTGGTGACCGACTGCGCGCCGTCGTTGATCACACTGACGGCCGAAATGGGGACGGCGTCCGCGCTCAGGTATTGCCGCGCCTTGAGCGTTGACTGTATGGGCTGTTCGACAGTGAGGGTGGGCAGGAGAGTTTGCCATTCCCGGAAGAGATCGATCTGGCGACGGAGGGCGGTGAGCGCGGGTTGATCGACTCCCTGGAACGACACGGCGGCGCGGTGGAACAAGGGGGTGACCGTGGGCTCGACATCGCGCCAGAGCAGTGTTCCGGCTCGCTTTTCGAAGCAGGTGCGAGCCTTCAGAAGGGCTTTGGGATCCACGGCGGAGACTTCGCAAATCGGGGTAGGCACTGTGCGCACCGGGCCTCCATGCGCTTCGGACTGGTCGGCGGGGACGGTGCCGGTTATGACCCAGGCAGGTAGCTCGAGCTTTCGGGCGATGGAGAGTATTGCGGAGAGATCCGGGCCGGGGCCGACCGCGGCGCAGGTCGCACCGATGTTTTTCATCCAAACCATTTCGCGCTCCCAGAACTGGCGGGGCATGCCGGCATAGGGAAGCTCGATGCATTGGGCTACGGTTGCAGCTTGGGCTATGGCCGTCGCGAACAGCGCCGCGAGCGCCAGCTTCACGAGACGGCTCGGCGTAAGCGAAAGTCTTCGACCAGGGGCATGCGAACGATGCGGCACATCTCGAACAGACGCGAGCGGGCGCGTGGACCGATACGGTCGGCCAAAGAAACCCGGTAATCGGATTTTGGAGCGCTGTGGGCCGGGGCGTCCGAATCGAAGAGATTCGTAGTGGCGATCAGGGTTTTCCGGTGATTGCAGCGGTGGGTGATTATGGCGGTGACGGTGTCCTCCACCCAGTCCGTGACGCGGTGGGCGCCAAGATCGTCGAGCAGGAGTACTTCGGCATCGAGGGCGGTGCGGTAGGCTTCCTTGTCGCTGATGCCGGACTCCTTGGTGTAGCCGGAGCGGATGCGGTCGAGCAGGGTCTGGTAATCGTAAAAGAGGCCTTCGTAGCCTTTGGCCATGATGGCGCGGAGGGCAGCGACGGCGAGGTGGGTCTTGCCGGTAC
>CAXSIG010000471.1:917-5096 GCA_964237255.1 uncultured Bryobacteraceae bacterium | reverse complement strand
TCATTCGACGCCTGGAGATTGTGACTCAGCCCGGCCTTGCCGATACCGTTGAGTTGATTGTTTCGGATTCCGGCAAGGGCGTCAGTCCCGAAGACAAAGAGAAGCTGTTTGTTCCTTACTTCTCGACGAAAGGCCGCGGAACAGGCCTTGGTCTCGCGATCGTCAACAACATTTTGACGGACCATAACGCGCATATTCGCGTGGAGGACAACGCGCCGGCCGGTGCGCGCTTCATCGTCGAACTGAACATCGCGACGAGCGTTCCACAAGAGGCCTCCCAGGCGGAGGAAGTTCTCGCCGTGCAAGCCGGATGAAGCGCAGCATACTGATCGTCGACGATGAACCTGGTATCCGGCAATCGCTCCAGGGCATCCTGGAAGACGAAGGTTATCAAGTCTCCACCTCCGGCAGCGGCGAGGACGCTCTAACCCGCATTTTGTCGCAGTCCCCCGATTTGGTTTTCCTGGACATCTGGCTTCCTGGACTCGACGGATTGGAAGCGCTTGGCCGTATTCAGGAAATCCCGCAGCCCGAACGGCCTCACGTCGTGATGATCTCCGGGCACGGCAATATCGAAAGCGCGGTTCGCGCTACCAAACTAGGCGCTTACGATTTTCTGGAAAAGCCGCTCTCCCTCGATAAGCTCATCATCGTCGCGAAGAACGCTTTGGAAAACCGGCGTCTCACGCAGGAAAATTCAGCATTCAAGTCCACTGAAAATTCCAAGTACCGCATCATCGGCGACAGCATCCCGATGAAGGCCTTGCGCCAGCAGCTCTCTCTCATGGCGGGAACCAACGGGCGAGTACTGATCCTGGGCGAAAGCGGAACGGGGAAAGAATTAGTCGCTCACGCGATTCATGCGATGAGTCCGCGGCGCGACAACTCCTTTGTCGAGGTGAACTGCGCGGCCATTCCTGAAGACCTCATTGAAAGCGAACTGTTTGGCCACAGTAAAGGCAGCTTCACAAGCGCGCATGAATCGAAAGCCGGCAAATTCCAGAAGGCGGACAACGGCACCATCTTCCTTGATGAGGTGGGCGACATGAGTCTTCGAACGCAAGCGAAGGTCCTGCGTGTCCTGGAAGAACAACGCTTCGAACCGGTAGGAGCCCAAAACTCGATTCAGGTGGACGTGCGCGTGGTGGCCGCTACGAACAAAACCCTCGAACAAGAAATCGAGCGCGGTAACTTCCGCGAGGATCTTTTCTATCGTCTGAATGTAATTCCGTTTCACGTGCCGCCGTTGCGCGAACGCCTGGAAGATGTACCGATCCTGGCCGATTACTTTCTGCGCGAGTTCACGACAGCCTACGGACGCAAGCCGAAAGAACTGACTCCTCAGGCCTACCAAACGTTGGCCGAACACCACTGGCCCGGTAACGTGCGCGAACTGAGAAACATGATCGAGCGGATCGTAATCCTCAATCCCCAGGTGCGTATCGACGCGCGCCACATTCCGCTGAACACAACGCGCAAAGGCGCTCCCGAACGCGTGTCCGATCGCTTCGGCAGCTTGCAGGAAGTCCGCGAATCCGTCGAGCGCGAATACATCCTGAAGAAGTTGGAAGAGACTTCCGGAAACGTGACGCGCACCGCGGAGCTACTCGGACTCGAACGGAGCAATCTCTACCGGAAGATGAAAACGCTGGGGATCGGGCCGAAAGAGTAACTGATATTTCCGCAGCAACTCATACATCACGATTCCGCCCGCAACGCTCACGTTCAGGGAATGCTTTTTGCCGAGCATCGGGATTCGAATTAAGCGGTCCGCCCTCGCCGCCAACTCCGGAGCTAGCCCGTCCTTCTCATTCCCGAACAGAACGCATACCGGAAAGTTAGGCCGCCAATCGAACAGGTCGACTGCGTGGACACTCGTCTCTATGGCGCAAATCTCCGCGCCCTGTGAGCGGAGCCGTTCCGTCAACGCAACGGGGTCTTCCGCGCGCTCCCAGGGCACTGTTTCTTCCGCTCCCAGCGCCGTCTTCAGCAGACCCTTGTGGGGAGGAGATCCGGTGATTCCAGATAAATATAGTTTTTCGATTCCCGCTGCATCTCCGGTCCGAAAAAACGATCCAACATTGTAAATGCTGCGAATATTATCCAGCAGCACGCTCACGGGAAATTGCGAAAGTGCTTGATATCGCACCGAGGCGGAGGTTGCCCGATACGGTAATTGCTCTGTCATTGATAAAATGGACGAATTGGCATGCTTTCCATCGTAATTCCGATTCATAACGAGGAGCATTCCATTCTCCCGCTTTACGACCGCTTGACGGCCGTACTGATCGGGCTGAGGCGTCAATACGAAATCCTGTTCATTGACGATGCCTCGTCGGATCGAAGTTTTGAGTTGTTGGCCAATCTGGTTCAAACGGACCCTCGGCTGAAGGTCCTCCGTCTCCGTCGCAACTTCGGACAGACTGCCGCGCTGTCCGCCGGCTTCCACGAAGCGAAAGGAAAAGTAGTCATCGCGATGGACGGCGATCTGCAGCACGCGCCCGAAGATATCCCCGCGCTCCTGGTCAAAATTGACGAAGGTTACGATATCGCGAGCGGCTGGCGTAAGGAGCGCATCGATAATCAGCTCACTCGCAAGATTCCATCGCGCATCGCGAACTGGATGATGTCGAAAGCTTCCGGCGTCGATCTCCGCGATTTCGGCACCACGTTCAAGGCATATCGCGCCGAGGTTTTGAAAGACGTTCATCTATACGGTGAGCTTCACCGGTTCATCCCGGCACTGGCGAGTTTCTATGGCGCGAAAGTGGCCGAGGTCCCGATTCAAAATACGCCGCGTCTTTCGGGCGATTCGCATTACGGCCTGAGCCGCACGTTTCGAGTCCTCTTCGATATCCTGACGATTCGGTTTTTGTTGAAGTATTTCACTCGCCCGATGCACTTCTTCGGCAGCATCGGACTATTCGGTTTGGGGGTTGGAGGCTCCATCCTGGCGTACTGCGCGGCGGTGAAGCTCTTCTGGCGGGGCGATATCGTTCAACTTCACGGCCCGTTGATGATTGCTGGCAGTCTGCTGCTGGTGGTGGGCGTGATGATGTTCTCTACCGGATTGATCGGTGAACTGATGATTCGCACTTACTTCGAGTCCCAGGGACGCCGGATCTACGCCATCCGCGATGTACTCACCCAGAAGCGCAGGAATACGGTGGACGAGCCAAAGTATTAGTAGGCTGGTATAGTCGTCACCGCCTTCGTGAATGTTCCCCGCTTCATCGCCGGCTTATTCTCACTTGCGTGTGTGACGCCGGGCTGGACGCAGAACTCCTGGGCGACGCTGTCCGGCCACATTTCCGTCGCTACAGGTAGCGGAATAGCGAGCGCTTCCGTTCGTGCATTTCTGCCCGGTTCCACCGACACCGCCGAAACCAAATCCGGAAAAAATGGAGCGTACTCGCTACCGTTTTTACTCCCTGGCACTTACACGCTGCAAGCCTCCGCAAACGGCTTCAAAACTTACACGCAGACGAACGTGGCAGTTCCGGCGGCCGGCACGGTGGCCGTTCTGGTAACGCTTGAAATCGACAACATCGCCGATCGAGTTTCGGTAGATGGGCAGAACGATTCGCTCCAGACCATCACAGGGAGCCGCTCGCAGCTTTTCGACGCCTATACGCTATGCGAACTCCCCACCATCGGCAGGCAGGCGTACAACCTGATCAGCCTCTCCCCGGGAGTGCTCTTTGCGCAGGAGCAGTTCGGGTCCACAGGTTTCTCCGGCCTTCGTAATTGGGATGCGAACGGCAGATACACCATCAATGGCGGTCGTGAAGGTACCAATCAATTCCTGCTGAACGGCGCGCCCATTAGCCTGACCGGCACATGGCAGCTTTCCCCCAGTGTGGAAGCCGTGCAGGAAATGCGCGTCATGACGAACACCTACGACGCCGAGTTCGGACGCACTGGGGGCGGAACGGTAAACGTGACGCTGCATACCGGAGGCAATTCCTGGCATGGTTCCGCATTCGAGTATTTTCACAATGCCGTGTTCGATGCCAACGCGTCCGAGAACAATCGCACCGGAGTGGGACGCGGAAAGCACATCACGCATGAGTTCGGCGGCACGGCCGGAGGCGCGATTCGACGCGACAAAGATTTCCTGTTTTTCAGCTTCGACGGATTTCGCGAAATCGCACCCGCGCCAGTGGTGAGCGATACGCC
>CAXSIG010000471.1:0-880 GCA_964237255.1 uncultured Bryobacteraceae bacterium | reverse complement strand
GTGACTATGACCCGCTCACCACGCGCATATGCCGTGAAGGAATCGATACTCCGCGCGGCACGGCTTGCTTCAGTACCTACATCCGCAGCATCTTTCCCGGCGATGCGATTCCGACCTCTCGCATCAGTCCAATTGGCAGTGCGATCCTCGCGCTATACCCGGAACCGAATGGATCCGGCATTACCCAAAACTTCACGAACGGCGCGAACTCCGGCCGGTTCGGCTACGTCCAACCGATCGCGCGATGGGACCACAACTTTGCCGAACGCGACCGCGTGTATGCTTTGTTTACTTACCAAAACTCCACCCAGGAGCAAAGCAGCAATGGCTTTCCTTCGCCGGCGGATTTAGGGTCGGGAACCAGTGAGCGCACGGGGCAAAATTACATTGCGGAATGGACACACGTGGTTTCGCCGTCCACTGTCGTAGATGTACGTGCCTCGCTTGGCCGGTTTACGGAGAACTTCCCGGAGAGTAATTGTGGCGGCTGCCTCACTGCCAATCAGCTAGGTATAGCCAACCTTCCTCACGCCCCGACAGTAACAACGAACGCGGCGCCACGAATTGACTTGGACCTGGCATCGCCGATTATCGGGAATACGTTTACCTTCAATACTGAAAACCAGGTCGACCTGTCTCCTGGCGTGACCCAGGTTCGCGGCAGGCATCTTCTCCACTAGGGAGGTGAGTTCGCTTACGCGGCGCTGGGCGCGGCGGGACCGGGACGCGCCAACGGCGAGTTTGCGTTCACCAGGCAATGGACACAGCAGTACGCGAATCGCAGTCGCGGCGTGTTGGACGGCAGCGGTGTCGCCGATCTGCTTCTTGGTCTTCCTTACACCGGGTACATCGATTACAACGATAACTATTACAGAACTTG
>CAXSIG010000470.1:675-5100 GCA_964237255.1 uncultured Bryobacteraceae bacterium | reverse complement strand
GCGCGTCCTTCTCTATCCCAACCCGGCGAACCCGAAGATCACGGTAAATGTGACGTACCTCGTCGGGTCGCGCCACGAAGGCTACGGTGAATCCGGCATGGCGCACCTGCTGGAGCATATGGATTTCATCGAGACCACGAACGGGCGCCAGATCAAGAACGAAATCGTATCGCGCGGCGCGAACTGGAACGGGACCACTTCGGACGATCGCACGAACTATTACGAAACCGTTCCCGCGTCCGATGAAAACCTCCGCTGGGCGTTGGGGCTGGAAGCCGATCGCATGATCAAGGTGAAGTTCACCAAGAAAATTCTTGATACCGAGATGACTGTGGTTCGCAACGAGTTCGAACGCGGTGAGAACGAACCGTCACGTGTACTCCGCGAACGCGTGGCCGCCACCGCGTACCTCTGGCATAACTACGGCAAGTCCACCATCGGCTCGAAAGAAGACATTGAGAAAGTGCCCGTAGAGCGCCTGGAAGCGTTTTACAAGAAGTTCTACCAGCCGGATAACGCGGTGCTCATTGTGACCGGCCGACTGGATGAAGGCAAGACGCTGCAGATGGTCGCCGAAACCATGGGTGCGATTCCCCGCCCCGCTCGCAAGCTGGACCAAACGTATACCGTCGAGCCGCCGCAGGATGGCGAACGCTTTGTGGAATTGAGGCGCGTTGGGCAAGGAAAGGACTTGATGATTGCGTATCACGGCCCATCGGCCGGCCATCCCGATTCCGCGGCGCTGCAGGTACTTGCGGGAATCATGAGCGGCGGCGGAGGCTTCGGCGGACGCGGTGGGAGAGGCGGCGGCGGTGGAGGAGCCGCGGAGGGACGCTTGGCGAAAGCGCTGGTCGATTCCAAAATGGCGAATTCAGCCAGCATGAACTTCCGCGGTCAGCACGATCCCGGCCTCATCATGCTGAACGCATCGCTCAACAAAGACCAATCGCTTGATGACGTTCGGAAGAAGATGACGGACGTGTTGAAGGACGTGATCGCAAATCCGCCTAGCAAGGAGGAAGTAGAGCGAGTGACCACCGCGCTACTCCGCAACCTGGAGAACAATCTTTCTGACCCGCAGGCAATCGCGACCGGGGCGTTGAATGAAGCCGTCGCCAATGGAGACTGGCGCCTGATGTTCCTCCAGCACGATCGCCTGAAAGACGTCAGCCCGCAGGATGTGGTTCGCGTGGCAAAGATGTATCTAAAGCCTTCGAACCAGACTGTCGGATACTACGTCCCCGACGCCGCTCCGGAGCGCACGGTGGTTCCCGCCACACCGGATCTGGAATCGTTGCTGAAGAATCACAAGAGCACCGTTACGATCTCTCACGCGGAAGTTTTCGATCCCACCCCCGCGAATATCGAGAGCCGCGTAGTCAGGTCAAAGCTGGCGAACGGGATGAAGCTTGTGGTCGTTCCGAAAAAGACGGAAGCCGATATGGTGGACGCTGAGATTGAACTGCGGTTCGGCGACGCTTCGACTTTGGTGACCCAGAACGCCGTGGCGCAAGTCGCTGGGTCTTTGTTGATGAGCGGGACCACCAGCCATACGCGCGAACAGTTGACCAATGAGATGCGCAAGTTGAATGCCCGCATTCAGGTGAGCGGCGGCGGTGGTAGCGATTTCGCGGGCCGGGGTGGCGGTGGACGGGGCGGCCCGGGCAGTGGAGCAGGCGGCGTGAATAGCGCGGTTGCCAGCATCCGCGCTCCTGCCGCGAACTTCCTTCCCGCATTGCGCTTGGCGGTGGAAATGTTGAAGTCTCCCAGCTATCCGCAAGCCGAGTTCGATCGCACGATACAACCGCGTATCAAGGGTCTTGAAAATCCGCAAACAGAGCCGGCACAGCTCGCCACCGAAACACTGACTCGTCACCTAAGCCCGTGGAGAAAGGGCGACGTACTCTACAGCCGAACGCGCGAAGAACAGCGCGCCGATCTCCAGGCCGTTACGCTCGACCAGGTCAAACAATTTCACGATCGCTTCTATGGAGCGAACTACGGTGTAATCGGCGTTGTAGGTCCGGTAGATGCGGTTGTCGTTCAGACTGCCGCTGCCGACCTGTTGGGCAACTGGAGCACGAAGATGACTTACCGGCCGATTGTGGCTCGATATGTGGCCGTGGCGCCGATGAATCAGAAGATCGAAACACCCGACAAAGCCAACGCTCAATTCGAAGCGGGTCTTCGCGTAAAAGTCTCTCAGAACGATCCCGATTATCCCGCTTTGCTGCTGGCCGGATACATGTTCGGCGGCCCGATCACTTCGCACATTTCCGACCGCATTCGCAATCGGGAAGGGCTGAGCTACGGCGCAAACGCGCGCATGGCGATTCCCGCGGAAGGCGATTCTTCCATGCTATCGGGAACCGTCAGCTTAAATCCCGCTAACGGGCCGAAGGTGGAAGCGAGCTTCCAGGACGAACTGAATAAGACCCTGAAAGAAGGCTTCACGGCAAAAGAAGTTACCGAGGCGAAGAAGGCTTACCTGGATTCGCGATTGGTGGGACGGTCTCAGGATGCGGCTCTCCTGAGCGTTCTGGTAACAAACGCGCAGCTGGATCGCACCATGGCGTGGGATGAACAGTTGGAGAAGAAGATCGCGGCCCTGACGCCTGCGCAGATCAGCGACGCGTTTCGGCGGCATGTGGATGCGAAGTCGCTGACGGTTGTGAAGGCGGGCGACTTCCAAGCAGCGGGAGTCTACAAGTAATCGCTTACCAAGCCTCGCGATACAGTTCGACAATCTCAGCTGCCGTCGGAATAACGGGGTTATTCTGCGGACTACCGGATGCGAGTGCATCGCCGGCCATTTTCTCAAGCGAAGATTCGAACGTAGTCTGATTTACGCCGACGCAATCCCGAAGGCGACCGATCTGCAATTTTTTGTTCAACGTCTCGAGGCCGTCTACTAAGCTGCTCATGCCCATCAGCCGCGCCACTTCGTCATAACGTTCGGGCGCGCCTGCGAGGGAAAACTTCGTGATCGTTGGCAGCAGGACGGCGTTCGACAAACCATGCGGAACATGGAACAAGGCGCCGATGGGCCGGCTCATGCCGTGAACCAGACAAACGCTGCTGTTCGTAAACGCCATGCCGCCCTGGAATGCCGCAAGCGACATCGCTTCTCTCGCCACGCGATTTTCTAGCTCATTCCACGCGGTCAGCAGGTGACGGGACGTCAGCTCCATGCAAGAGCGAGCGAGTGGATCCGTCATGCCGTTAGCCTTGCGCGAGACGTAGGCTTCCAATCCATGCGTCAACGTATCCACGCCGACATGCGCGGTGAGAGATGCGGGCATGCTCAGCGTCAGCTCGAAATCGACGATCGCTGTACGAGGCATGAGCTTTGGATCCAGAATCAGCATCTTGACTTGCCGTTCTGTATCGGTAATGACGGCGGCCTTCGTGGCCTCACTCCCCGTCCCGGCCGTTGTTGGAATGACGATCAGAGGCAGCGTCCGCAGCGGATTGCGAAAGCCGATCACCTTGGCCGCGTCGATCACGCTACCACCACCAATGGCGACGATCGCGTCCGCCCCGGATGATTGAAGGACGGCTAGTCCGTCCTGGACGTTCTGCGTAGTGGGATCGGGCTGAACTCCGGTGAAGAGAGTGCTTTCGATCCGAGACCCTCCGAGTTCGCGGATAAACTCGTCGAGCATGCCCGAGCGTCGAAGATAGTCGTCGGAAACGATTAGGACTTTCGATGCACCGAGGATCCGAACCTGCTCCGGCAAGTGATGGCGGCAACCCGCGCCGAAGAGGGAGGTGGACGGGGCATGAAAGCTGATCGGCATAGTGCTTGACGTATGATAAACGCACCAATGAATGTTCGGCTATTTTGCTTGTTCGCTTATCTTGGTTCTCTGGTGGCGCAAACCCATCCGCCGCCCAGCGGTCCGCCGCTCCCCTATAAGCCTGTCGAGAACTGGGCCAAGTTGCCGGACGGATTGAATTTGGGTGAGTGCTCCGGGGTGGCGGTGGACAAGTCGGACAACGTATGGGTGTTCAATCGTGGCTCGCATCCCGTCGTGGAGTTTGACCACACCGGCAAGTTTCTGCAAGCGTGGAACGACGTTCCGGTGAAGTCTTCCCACGGTATTCGCGTCGATCCCGAAGGAAACATTTGGCTGATCGATGTCGCAGGCCACAAGGTACTGAAGATGTCGCCGTCCGGTCATGTGCTGCTGGTGATCGGCTCGACGGGCGGCGCTTCGGGCGACCAAAACGCCAAGTACGCATTTAACCGTCCGACCAACGTGGGCTTTGCGCCGGACGGCTCATTCTTCGTGACGGATGGCTACGGCAACTCGCTCGTACCGGTGCAGGCAAACAGCAACTCCTCTCCGAATGTGGCCACGAGCTGGCGCGCCAGCGGCACGGCCGGCGGGGCGACCCAGGCCGCCCTCGACTCGGTCGCCG
>CAXSIG010000470.1:0-665 GCA_964237255.1 uncultured Bryobacteraceae bacterium | reverse complement strand
TGGTTGAGTACACAAAGGACGGCGACTACGTTAAGCAATGGGGAAGCAAGGGAACCGGCGACAACCAGTTCAATATTGTTCACGACATCGTTCTGGATAGTTCAGGCAAGTTATATGTGAACGACCGCGAAAACGATAGGATTCAGATCTTCGATCAAGAGGGCAAGTTTCTTGGCAAATGGTCGAACTTAGGCGCAGCCTGGGGCTTGGGATACGTTCCGACGGAAAATGCATTCTTCTTAACGGATGGAGCGAACGATCAGGTAATCAAGCTTGACGCAACGGGCAAGATAGTCGGCGTGCTCGGATCGCACGGCAAAGCACCCGGCAAATTTCATTTTCCGCACAGCGTTGCGGTGGATAGCACGGGAGCTATTTACGTCGCCGAAGTACTTAATTGGCGGGTTCAGAAATTTGTCAAGTTGAACTAGCAACATTGTCCGTGTTGCAATCCGCCAATTCTGTTCTGACATTTCCTGCGATCTATACCAACTGTTTGGGACGCCTTGCAGATGGCAGGAAAGCCGTCAACAAGCCAATTGCCGGCAGAAACGCACACACTTGGTACACGTAAGTAATGCTGGTGGAATCCGCAAGCTTGCCCAGCACCGCTGCACCAATGCCTCCCACGCCGAACGCGAAGCCGAAGAAGATGCCGGAGATCA
>CAXSIG010000469.1:0-5101 GCA_964237255.1 uncultured Bryobacteraceae bacterium | reverse complement strand
GATTCTTCGTGGCGGACCTGGATGAATCGAATGCGGTCCTGCCGTTTGCGCAGTGATTCGATGATGCCGTTCACGCCGTCTCCGGGGATCCCGAAGATCGTATCGATATCCCAGGCGATCATTGTTTCTACTAAGACGTCGGCTGCTGTTTGTGACATAGCTGGTTCCTCTTTCGCGCGGGTGAAGCTTACTGCGGCTTAACGCCTCCGTTCGGTTCCGTCGTCCTGGGCTTGTTCACCAAACCGTCGCCCGTGGGAGGTTCCTTCACCCAGACGCCGGCTTTCCCTCGCTCCAATCCATAGGCGTACAGGGCGCGCATGTAATCAGGCTTGAAGGAACCTCGCTCCTTGCCTTTAAAAGTTTCGTCGATATAAGTTAGAAGGTACGTACCCCCGGCTTTCTGCATCCAAAGGTGAGCCGCGGTGACACCTGACAAAAGCGCAGACTGGACCTGGATGGCGAAGGAGCGTTTCACGATATCGAGAAATGCCAACTTCGTGATTTGGAAATCGCCCCCGAGCTGGTCGTTCACAAGCAGATAAATCGTTGCGTGCGAAGATCCGGACGTGGCGCGACCGGTGGCAAGCAACGTCGGTGGAATCGATAGCAACCCCGCGACGGCTCCGCCGTCCACATGGAGCTCCCGGATGGGTCGCCCGTTCGAATCGGCATCAAAGAGGACGGGTGGGAATAAGCCAGGAACCGAAGAGGAAGCAAGTAGCACCTTGCGAAACAGAGCGTAACGGCTTGGGTCAGTCGATGAAGCAATCGCGCCCAGATTCCAAATTACGTTTCGTTGTGCGTCAAGGTTGGTCGTGCCAACAAAAAGGCGGCGGCCCCGGCGATGCTCCGTTCCTACTAAATCAATCAGGGTGTCTGTGTAGTACTTGGCGATCAGATGTTGGAGCGGCTTAGTGGTTGCCACGCTGGTCGCGAAAGGGATCGCTAAGGGAAACCGATTGCGATAAATGTTGTGAGAGTTTGTTTGTGTGTACGCGGCCGTAAGTTGCGCATCGTAAGCGGAGCCGAGAAAGGCAAACGGGGCAATCAGCGAACCCGTGCTAACACCGGTCACGATCGTGAACACGGGCCGTGTGCCGGCGCTTGTCCAGCCATTTAGAAATCCCGCTCCATAGGCACCGTTATCGGATCCTCCCGATAGTGCGAGCACAGTGACCCGCGCGTCCGAATAATTCGGCGGCAGCGCGTCCGCGGTTTCATCGGTCGAATCGCTCCAGAATCTTACGGGCGGCATATGTGGAATCGCTGCTCGAATCTGATCCCCGCGCGTAAAAGCCGAACGGTGCGCGGTAGCGCAAGAAGAGAGTAGTGCGAATCCAGGCACGATTACGGCGAAGGCTGCGCGTGGAGTCAGGCGCCAAAGGCGATACGTATTCATCAAGTTTGAGTCTGTTAACGTCTGCCAAGCGAACGTCAGCCAGAAATAAGCACGCGGCTTTCCGCCCGTTTCACGAAAAAAGACCCACTTTTGCCCGCCGCAATGCTCGCCTGTGGGCACATGCCGGGATCTTGGCATGAGATTCGAGTAGTAGCATCGGGCTCTTCACTCATACCCGTTGCCGGGCATAGATTTTTGCGCGTCGGTTTTGGGATGAAGCCGCGGTTTGTAAATTGCCCGATCCTACTCGCGTCTTTTCTTAATGGGCGCATCGACATAATGAACAAACTGCCCAGAAAACCATCGCCGCAAGCGGCTGAACCCAGTTCCCCTCCTCACGAAGAGATTGCCGCTCGTGCTTACCTGATTTGGCTCGAACGCGGATCGGAACACGGTGGTCATGAGCGAGACTGGCTCAAGGCTGAAGAAGAGTTGCGGAAAGCCGGGTTAAAGTGACGAATCCAAACGAACCCTTCGGCAAGCCCGGGGAAAAAGCAACTTGGTCCATCGGCGCCAAGGACGGCGTGGGAACGGCGTATTCCTCGTCGAGCCTGTTGTGGTACACGCTAGCCCGCGGGGTGGTCACCGAGGTATATTTTCCGACCGTCGACCGCCCAAGGACGAAAGACGTTCAGTTTCTTTTCTCGAATGGAAGCAACGTTCAAGCGGAAGCGAATCTGGAACATTCTGTCGAACGCATCGGCGACTCTCTCGGATACAAAGTGTCGGGCAAAGGCTCAGGCTTCACTTACGAAAAGGAAATTTTTTCCGACCCGCATCTTCCGTGTCTGCTGCAGCATATAAAAGTATCCGCGGAACCCGAAATTCTGAGCAAGTTGAAAATATACCCGCTGTGCTCTCCTCACCTATGTGGGCCTGGCGACGAGGATTGCGCGGAAACGATAACGTTTCTGGGGAGTAAGATTCTTGTCGCCCACAGCCATAACGTGCATTTGGCGATGGCTGCCAATCTCCCCTTTACTAAAACGTCGGTGGGATACTCCGGCGCGAGCGACGGGTGGGCCGATCTTCATCAACACGGCGCCATGGAGTGGGAGTTTGATAAAGCGGGGCCGGGTAACGTCGCGCTTGTCGGGGAACTTGATCTCTCGAAACGGAATGAGTTCACGCTAGCGGTCGCTTTCGGCGCTACGCGCCACCATGCCATAACAACCCTGATGCAAAGCCTGACAACTCCGATTTCCAAGCAGCGCGAGGATTTTGTGGATCAGTGGCGGCGAATGGAAGATGGCATACTGCCGCTTGACGAGCAGTCATCCGACGAAGGAGCCACTTATCGAAATAGCGTCAAGGTCCTGCTGGCCCACGAAGACAAGCTGCATCCCGGCGCGATGATCGCGTCGCTCGCGATTCCTTGGGGAAACGTAAAAGTCGGCAAGGAGGGCGAGGGTGGTTATCACTTGGTCTGGACCAGGGACATGGTTCAGTGCGCGATGGGATTGCTGGCCGCGGGGAAACGCGAAACACCGCTGCGCGCTCTCGTCTTTCTTGCAGTCAGCCAACGAGAGGACGGCAGTTTTCCGCAAAATTTCTGGGTGGCGGGCGATCCGTTTTGGACAGGATTGCAACTGGATGAAATCGCATTTCCCATACTGTTGGCACATCGGTTGTGGAAAGAATCGGCGCTTGAAAATTTTCGCGGCAGAGATCTGGTGATGCGAGCCGTTCAGTTCCTGGTGAAGAGCGGCCCCATCAGCAAACAGGAACGGTGGGAGGAGGTGGCGGGTCTCTCGCCCTCCACGCTAGCCGTGTTGATTTCCGCTCTCATTTGTTCGGCGGACATGGCGCACTCTTTGGATCACCACCAGACAGCAGAGTTCCTGGAAAGCTATGCCGATTGGGTGGAGCGCAACCTGGAACGTTGGACCACAACGCGGGAAAGCACGTTACTGCCGGGCATTACATCCCACTACGTCCGCATCTTTCCGGCGGATCCCGGCGACGCTCCGCCGTCTAACGGCGTGGGTGATGCCAAGGTGAAATTGTCCAGCCGCTCCCCTGGGGCGCAAAGTGAATTTCCCGCAAAAGACATCGTGGATGGCGGCTTCCTGGAGTTGGTTCGCTATGGCGTGCGATCACCAACCGATCCAACAATTGTCGACACGGTCAAAGTGGTGGATGCGCTTCTGCGGAAAAAGATGGAGACCGGAACCGCGTGGCTTCGTTACAACAACGATGGATACGGGCAGCAAGAGGATGGCTCTCCGTATAACGACCACGGAATAGGCGGGGCATGGCCGTTGCTCGCCGGAGAGCGAGGACATTACGAACTGGCCGCAGGCCGTAGTGCGGCGGAACAGATTCAATCGATGGAACGTTTGGCGACCGCCACTCACTTAATACCGGAACAATCCTGGGCTGCTCCGGCAGTTCCGGAGCACGGACTGGAGAACGGCCGTCCAGCCGGTTCGGCCGCTCCTTTGGCATGGGCACACGCGGAATACATCAAGCTGCTGCGCTCGGCGCAGGACGGCAAGGTCTATGACCTGATTCCCGAAGTTGCTAAGCGGTATGCGCAAGGGCGTCCGCAGGCTCCTATTGTGGAGTATTGGTTGTTCGCCTGTCCTACGGCGCAGGTTCCACCTGGGGTAACTCTGCGAGTAATTGCCGAGGCGGAGTTCGAACTCCGCTATTCGCTCGACGAATGGGCTTCTTCAAACCACGAAAAGTCGAAAGCTACTGAAGTTGGGGTGAGTTATCTGGATATCCAGATAACGCCGGGTTTTCAAGCGACTTGCAGTTTTACCTTTTATTGGAGCGATGCGGCGAAATGGGAAGGGCGCAATTTTGATGTGCAGGTGAAGAATGCCTGACATCGATCCCGCACCTCCTTGCGTGCTCGCCATCTTTGGGGCGGGCGGAGACTTGACCAAGAGACTCCTGCTGCCCTCAATCTACAACCTGATTACAGCGAGGGCCTTGCCCGACGGCTTCCGTTTGCTCGGCATCGATAAGCACGATTTCGATGACGCGAAATTCCGAGATTACATCGCAAAAGAACTGAAGGAGTTCTGGTCGCAGGATGTGGATCCGGCGAACGTAGAGTGGCTGACTTCGCGAGCGTTTTACCAGAGCGCCGACTTCTCCGATGCGAAGTCTTTCGATGGGGTAAAGAGTGCGATTGATCGGATTGGGAAAGACGGTAACCGGCTGTTCTATCTGGCCGTCGGTCCCGACTTCATCGCGTCGATTGCCGAGCAACTTTCCGAACGCGATTTGTTGAGCGAGAAGGCCGGCCACTGGTCGCGCCTGATTGTAGAGAAACCGTTCGGGAACGACCTTGCGTCCGGCATGGCTCTCAATCGCGATCTTCGAAAGCTGGTGGCGGACGAACAAATCTACCGGATCGATCACTTTGCCTGGAAGAATGCCGTTCAGAATCTGGCGGTCTTCCGGTTCGCAAATTCATTTGTTGAGCCGATCTGGAACTGTTCCTATGTTGAAAGCGTTCAAATCACCGCGGCGGAGACGGTGGGTTTGGAAGGTCGCGCCGGCTACTACGACAAGACCGGCGCGCTGCGTGACATGGTGCCGAACCATTTGATGGAAATTCTTTCGTTCACGGCGATGGAGCCGCCTAAATCCTATACGTCCCGGGATTTGCGCGACCAGCAGGCGGAACTGCTTGGGTCGATTCGAAATATATCGGACGACGACGTGGCCAGGGACGCGGTACGAGGT
>CAXSIG010000468.1:1624-5130 GCA_964237255.1 uncultured Bryobacteraceae bacterium | reverse complement strand
CAGGCGGCAAGTTGCTTACCCTGGAGACAATCCGCAGACTGCCTGATTACTTTTGAGCCTCTACTAAACTCCCGACTAAACCCAGGTCTTCCAGGGAGCTTTACCTTGCGCCCACAATTCATTGAGGTATTGATACTCGCGAAAGGTATCCATAGCGAAGAAAAATCCTTCGTGTTGATAACCCATTAGTTCGCCCCTAGCGGCTAGCTGCCCTAACGGAGCTTGCTCCAGGATGCAATCGTCACCGGTGAGCAGGCTGAAAATTTCTGGCTCGAAAACGAAGTAGCCAGCGCTCGCCCATCCATCGAGCTGAGGCTTCTCGATGAATTGACGCACAGCGAAATTCTGCGTCATCTCCATGATTCCGTATCGGGAAACCGGCCGGACCGTCGTCACCGTAGCGGCGCGCCCGTGCTCTTTGTGGAACTTGACCAGTGAATTCAAGTCGACATCCGCGACACCGTCTCCATACGTCAGCAGGAAAGGCTCGTCCCCAATGTACTTCTGAACACGCCGTAAGCGGCCGCCAGTCATGGATTCCGCACCGGTGTCGGCCAGAGTAACGTTAAAATCCTGCTCCTCATGCATCCCGTGAAAGGTCATGCGATGCTTCTCACCAAGAGCAACCGTGAAATCGTTGTTCATGGCTTCATAATTCAGGAAATATTCCTTGATCATGTAACCCTTGTAGCCCAGGCATAGGACGAAATCGCGAAACCCTGCTTGCGCATAGGTTTTCATGATGTGCCATACGATTGGTCGGCCGCCAATCTCAACCAGCGGCTTCGGACGGAACTCGGTTTCCTCCCGCATACGGGTCCCCTGTCCGCCGCACAAAATAACGACCTTCATCGAGACACCGCTTCCGAAGCCATTACGGGGAACGGAGTGCCGCCCGCTTCGATGAAGTTACCGATTGTCTTGATTGTGTAATCCAACATCGGTTCCGTCAGGCCAGGATACAAGCCAATCCAGAAAACGTTCCGCATCACGAAGTCTGTGTTCTTCAGGTCGCCTACCACGCGCATCTCGATGTCTTCATAAGCGGGTTGCCGAACTAAGTTGCCTCCGAACAGCAAGCGAGTTCCGATCTTTCTTTCGTCCAGATGCCGTGTGAGTTGGTCACGGGTAATCGAAGCTTCCGGTCGTACCGCCAACGGGAAGCCAAACCAGCTTGGCTCGCTTCCTGGCGTGGAAGACGGCAGTTGCAACACATTCTCATACTGCTTCAAACCGTTGTAGAGATACTCAAAATTCTTTCGGCGTGCCGCGATGAACGCAGGCAATTTCTTTAACTGCGAAACCCCGACGGCGGCCTGCATATCGGTGAGCTTCAGGTTGTAACCGATGTGCGAATAGGTGTACTTATGATCGTATCCGCAGGGTAGATCGCCCAACTCCCAATCGAACCGTTTCCCGCAGGTATTGTCTTTGCCGGGTTCGCACCAGCAGTCGCGACCCCAATCCCGGAAGCTTTCGATCAGCGTCTTCAGGTTCGGGTTATCGGTCATCACGGCACCGCCCTCCCCCATCGTGATGTGATGCGCCGGGTAGAAACTTACGGTCGCAATATCTCCGAATGTTCCCACTTTCTTACCGTTGTACAACGCTCCCACGGCGTCGCAGCAGTCTTCCACCAGCCACAGCTTGTTCTTCTTGCAGAACTCCGAAACGGTGGCAAGATCATACGGGTTGCCGAGCGTGTGAGCGATCATCACAGCTTTCGTTTTTGGACTGAGCGCTGCTTCCAGTTGCGTAACATCCACCTCGTACGTGGGCAGCGTCACGTCGATAAACACAGGGATCAACCGGTTTTGAATGATCGGATTCACCGTTGTCGGAAAACCAGCTGCAACGGTGATTACTTCATCACCCGGCTTCAAACGCCGGCTTCCCAACTTGGGCGATGTTAAAGCCGAAAGCGCAACCAGATTCGCTGACGATCCGGAATTTACCAGACTCGCGCTACGAACTCCAAAATAAGCGGCAAACTCACGCTCGAACTGATTGGCGAAACGCCCGGTCGTGAGCCAAAAATCAAGACTCGATTCAACCAGCGATTGAATATCTTCAGCGTCGAAAACTCTTCCCGACACCGGCACGGGCGACTCACCTTCCGTGAAGGTCTTGCCACTATACGCCGCCTCATAAAACTCGGCGACCAACCCGCCGATCTGTTGTCGAATCTCGTCCGGACTTCGGGCCACTATCTCTCCTCGAATCAGGATAGCGTTTCCATCCGGATTCGGGAACTACTCTAAAGCTCTAGAATGAAAGTACTACACCGAGAGAAACTTCGTATACCACTCGATCGTTTGTTCCAGGCCTTGATCCAGAGTATAAGACGGCGACCAGTTCAAGACTTTTCGCGCTTTTTCCGCGCTCAGATACTGATTGCGAATCTCGTTGCTGGCTTCGTTTCGAACGTCGGGAGTCAGCGAAGTGCCCATTTTTTTCAGCATCTTATCCACTAATTGCAGCACTGTCACCTGAATTTCATTCGAGAAGTTGAACGCCTCGCCCCGCAGGTCGGGATTTTCCGCCAGCCGTTGCGCCAGCAGCATGTAGGCCGCCGCGCCGTCCTCAACAAAAAAGTAGTCGCGGATAAATTGACCGTCCGACCGAATAATCGGACGCTGATTCCGAACCACAGAGCGAATAGTACCCGGTACTATCCGATTCCAATTTAAATCCCCGGGGCCATAAAAGTTTCCGCAACGGGTAATAGTCACGGGCGATTTATAGGTATAAGCGTACGTTTGCCCAATTAGATCCGAGCAGGATTTGCTGCAATCGTACGGATGCCTACCTTGCAATGCCGCATCTTCTCCGTAGGGCAGGACGTCATGAGAGCCGTACGCCTTGTCGGATGAGGCCAACACAATTTGTTTCACCATCGGACTGCGCCGGGATGCTTCCAAAAGCGCCCACGTCCCCTGGATGTTGGCTTCAAAAGTCGAAACGGGATTCCGATTCGCGATACCCACCAGCGTTTGTGCAGCTAAGTGAATTACGGTATCGATCTCATATTCGCCGAGCGCGCGCTCTAACGTGGCCTGATCGGTGACGTCGCCGCGCACCACTTTAACGTTTTCGATCGAGCCACCACGAACTAGTTCGCTCTGCGGAATCCAGTCCCGGACAAGGCACACGACATCCGCTCCAGCTTCCACTAGTCGCCGGACTAGGGCTGTCCCTACTAGACCCGTTCCGCCAGTCACGAAAGTCGACCGGTCTCTCCAAAATGACTGCTGATCTTGATTCACTACCAGAGCTTAAACCATCGGCGCGCGGGCGTCATCTCTCTCTTCCTAACTGGTACATCGGCCCCGGTGAGCACAGCAGTAGGGTGCTCGACGAACAATGCGTGCGCAATCTCTTTCCCAAGCTGGTTCTCAACAGCTTGGCGAGCCGGCTGGAGATTCGGCGGCCGGTGAACCAAATCGTGGGCATCACTCGCTACAAAGTGGCACAATCCGGTTTGAAGAAGATTCCAGGCGACAGCT
>CAXSIG010000468.1:0-1614 GCA_964237255.1 uncultured Bryobacteraceae bacterium | reverse complement strand
TGTTAGAGATTGCGCGGTCACCTGAACGCGACAACCCATTTCAACCCATCTTTCAATCTGTTCCGGCTGTTTCGAGAGAATCCGGTTGCGTTCTGGGTGAGTAATTACGGGAGTTATGTGCAACTGCTGAAAGCGGGAAAAGACTTCGTTGATGTAGGGCGGGATGGATGAATCCGAGAATTCAACGAGAAGATAGCGGATTCCGTTTACTGCGAATTTTGACGGCTGGCGATAACATTCTTCAATGTTGTCGAAGGAAAGATGAAAATCACAGCCGCGGTGAACACGAGGGATCCCCTCGTAAGCACTAAACTCTCGGATTTGCGCAGCAATTATATCGGGCTCGAAGCGATAGGTAAGGTCGGAATGCGGTGTGACAACGATATCTGTCGTCCCATGCTCCCGAGCCATCCGGAGCATAGCAATCGAGACTTCTTTGGATTTAGACCCATCATCCATTCCGTATAAAACATGAGAATGGATATCCACCATTACCTAGTCTTGTGGGACGAACTAGATAAACATCTCTTCGTCTTGCGTAGCATGATCCACCGACGATTTTCTTGGACGAAGATACACAGACATTGCTGCCCGGACACCCGAAAACAGGCCGTCCACTTCGCGAACCGGCTTCATAAATACGTCACGAGCGGCGACTGCGGCCGATTGCACCTGATCGACGGTTTCATCCACTTTGCCATCGATCCGAGCAACTTGAATTTTCGTTCGTTCGCTGAGATCCTGGACGATTTCCGAAACCCGCTCAGCCTGTTTCTTGCCGATTTTTGCGATATCCACAGCATCGCTACCGATTGCCGAAATCTTCGGCTTTACATCGTCGATAATGTTGCGTACCGAATCGATTATCGGCTCGGTACGCTCAATGACGCTATTCGCCTTCGATTGAATCTTCTTGAAAACGGTAAAAAGTAAGACCGCTACAATTGCTTGAACAAGAATGCACAAAGCGGCTAGGGAAACGCCTCCAGCCACAACCCATCGAAACGTTTCGTCGGACATCAATCACAGCTTAGCCGGTTAGCTCCGGACTTCGGAAGGAATATTCGGCTCTACTTTGTCGCGATATGCCTGTTTGCCAGCTTCCACCGCGTCGTTCAGGGTGTCTTTTTGACGGCCGATGGCATCTTTGCCTTTGTCGATCAGATCGCTGGCGGAGTCTTTCCATGCGGAAGTAGTTTTCTTCAGGTACTCTTTTCCGTCGTCCGCTTTGCTCATCAGCAAGTCGCGAGTCTCGTCACCAGACTTGGGTGCGAAAAGCATCCCTAGCCCTACTCCAATTCCCAATCCCAGGAAAAAATTCGCTAATCCGTCTCGATTCATTCTCTCGCTCCTTTTCGTTCAAACAGAAATTCTTCAGTCTCTTTGCAGTTTGGCTTCCATTATCTGGTCAGGCCTCCCGCGCCATCTTCTTTCCTGCAACCAGCATTGCAACGCAGCAAATTTCCAAGAACCATGTTGCAGGCTCGGGAACCGCGGCGGGATAGTCGAACTCATAAACAGCACCTTGACCCAAGCCCGCCAGCGAGTTCACCAACCCATTTTGCGAAAAGTCGGACAGGTAAATCGCATTTCCGTTCACCGCGACACTATCGA
>CAXSIG010000467.1:0-5131 GCA_964237255.1 uncultured Bryobacteraceae bacterium | reverse complement strand
AGGCATTTTCCGATTGGAGGAGGTCCGCGCAGGAAGAGACTTCCACGGATTCACTTACCTGCCCGACTGGTAAGGTGAAGTCCAGACGAACCGTCTGTTGGACCTGCACCTCGACGTTATTACTGTTCGCCGTCTTAAAACCTTGGTGTTCCGATTTCACGTTATAAAAGCCAGGAGCAACGGACGGAAACGTATAGTCGCCGGCATCGGTCGAAACAGTGGTCCGAAGACCATTGGTCGCGATGTTGGTTAGGGTGATTGTTGTGCCCGGAATCGCGGCGGAAGATGAATCGATGATTCGGCCGGTTATTTCACCGAAAGTTTGGCCGAACGCAGACAAAGCGCAGAATGAAAAAAAGATGGCGGGAAGAACCCGGCGAATCTGGGATCGCACAACGGAGTGTTTCATGAGAGTAGGCCCCTGTTTGCAATCGAGTATATTAAAAATCCTGATCGCGGGCAATTCCGTTTCCGCTGTGTTACGCTGGTCCTGTAAGATAACGAGAAAGAGAAGACCAGGAGTAGTTCATCTGTAATGGCGTTGGCAACAGACGTAAAGCGGCAAATCGTCGCGAAAAATCAGGTTCATAAGACCGATACCGGTTCTCCCGAAGTCCAGATTGCGATTTTAAGCGGCCGTCTTCAGCAGCTGAAATCGCATTTCGAAGCCCACAAGAAGGACCATTCATCCCGAAGGGGACTTTTGACAATGGTCTCGAAGCGCCGTCGGCTCCTAACCTACCTGAAGAAAAACGACCCCGAGCGATACAAGAGCGTTCTTGTTAAGCTTGGCATCCGCCACTAACAGAGACCCTCTCCCGGCGCATTACTGCAACATTGGCAGAATCCGCCGACCCGTCCCGATGGACGGGAACCGAGTTCGTTGGACGACCATCATCCGGATATTCCCCGGTGATTATCGCCTCCTGTTCTCTCCCGCCTCGTTGTCCTAATCCACTTCTACTCTTAAAGGACCCGAAAGGGGACGTACCCTTTTGTTGACATATGGAAAAGACATTCGAAATTGAACTAAGCGGTCGCAAGATCACCATCGAAACCGGCAAGCTTGCCAAGCAGGCGAACGGCTCCGTGGTAGTTCGTTCCGGCGAATCCGTGGTGCTGGTCACCGCGTGCGCCAATGAAAATCCCAAACCCGGTCAGGCGTTCTTCCCGCTAACTGTGGACTACCGTGAGTACACCTTTGCGGCCGGACGGTTCCCCGGCGGCTTTATCAAGCGCGAAGGGCGGCCTTCCGAAAAAGAAATCCTCACCGGCCGTTTCATCGACCGTCCCATGCGCCCCCTCTTCCCGGAAGGCTTCATGTGCGAGTCGCAAATCATCGCGATGGTGCTTTCGGCCGATCCCGAACAGGACCCAGCGGTTCTCGGCATCATCGGCGCCGCCGCCTCGCTCGCGATTTCCGATATTCCGTTCCATCACCGTGTCGGCGCCGTGCGCGTTGCCTTTGTGGATGGGAAACCCGTCGCGAATCCGACCTATACGGAAGGCCGCGCTTCGAAACTCAACATCGTAGTAGTCGGTACCGAAGAAGGTATCGTGATGGTGGAAGCTTCCGCAAATCAGGCTACCGAGCCTGAAGTGCTGGAAGCGATTGAATTCGGTCATGAGTGCTGCAAAAAGATCGCCACGCTCATTGGTCAGATGGTGAAAGAGATCGGCAAGACGAAGCGAGTCTATGTGTCGCCGGAATTGGTCCCCGAAGTTGTTGCCAAGGTGGACTCAATCGCTCGCGTGGAACTTACGGACGCTCTCGATACCAAAAAGTACCCGAAGCTAGAAAGCTATGCGCGCATCTCCGCCCTGAAAACGAAGGTGAAGGAAGCGTTTGAAGCCGAGCAGGTGGATCAATCTGTCAAGGCCTATGAAGCGCTGAAAGAACAGATTTTTCGCGACGAAATGCTGAAGCAGAAGCGCCGTCCCGATGGCCGCGCCTTCGATGAAGTGCGATCCATCTGGATTGAGACCGGACTGCTTCCCCGTACTCACGGATCGTGCGTGTTTACAAGAGGAGAGACGCAGGCGCTGGTCACTACCACGCTGGGCACGAAAGACGATGAGCAGCGCATGGAACTTCTCGAAAACGGCGAAGTCACGAAGCGCTTTATGCTCCATTACAATTTCCCGCCGTTCAGCGTCGGCGAAGTTGGCTTTATGCGCGGCGCAGGCCGTCGCGAAATCGGTCACGGTGCATTGGCCGAGCGCGCGCTTTCGGCGGTGATCCCGGATGCGGCTTCGTTCCCCTATACTCTCCGTTGCGTCAGTGACATTCTCGAATCGAACGGTTCCAGTTCCATGGCTAGCGTTTGCGGGGCAAGCCTTTCACTGATGGATGCCGGTGTTCCGCTTTCCGCTGCGGTTTCAGGCGTTGCGATGGGTCTGGTCAAGGAAGGCGATGATTATGCAATTCTCACCGATATCGCCGGAGCCGAAGACCATTATGGCGATATGGATTTCAAAGTCGCCGGCACCTCCGCGGGTATTACGGCGCTGCAGATGGACATTAAAGTCCCGAACGTAACGACGGCCATCATGAAAGAAGCGCTTGAGCAAGCGCGCCGCGGACGCTTGTTCATTCTCGACAAAATGAATCAGGCGCTTGAGAAGCCCCGTACTCAGATGTCGGAGTACGCGCCGCGAATTTACACTCTGAAGATTCCGGTCGATAAAATTCGAGACGTCATCGGACCGGGCGGCAAAATCATCCGCAGCATCATCGAGCAGACTGGCGTCAAGATCGATGTTGAGGATGATGGAACCATTAACGTGGCGTCGAACGATCAAGCGGCCGCGAAGAAAGCCCTGCAGATCATCGGTGATATTACTGCCGTAGCCGAAATCGGCAAGACCTATTTAGGCAAAGTAGTTCGTCTGGTCGACTTCGGCGCATTCGTCGAAATCTTTCCCGGTACCGACGGTCTCCTGCACATCAGCGAAATCGCGGAAAGCCGCGTAAAAGACGTTCGCGACGAGTTGAAAGAAGGCGATCAGATCCTGGTTAAGGTCTTGGCGCTTGAAGGTAACAAGATCAAACTCAGCCGCAAAGCGGTGCTCAAAGAGCAGCGCGAAAAGCTGAAGACCTAAATTCTAAACCGGGTCGGTAAACACGAATTATCCGACCCGGTTCGCACCTGCTTTGTAAGCTACTTCAACTCGCCTCATTCCGCGACACGTCGCCACTCAGCGCGGTTCTTTCCGGCAGCGCTGCAAGAGGCACGGATGCAGACCAGATCCGTGACTCCGTTTGTTTCCAAGTGACTCCGGAGAAGTTCGTCGATAAATTCTTCGCGAGAGAGAAATCGCTACAAAAAACAATATCGCGAAAATAGTTTAGTATTTCGTGAGCCGTTTTATCTTAATAATCCGCCCTTTTAGGTGTAAGCGGAAATTGTTCCGCAAATTAATTAAAAGAGGACGGAACGATGATCACGCTAACGACAAACGCTCTAACGCAAATTGAGGATGTACTCTCGGCTGTTCAGGACAGCATAAATCTCGGCCAGATCGAACAGGGCATGGAAGCGTTATTCTCCGGCCTTTCGAAGGCGAAAGAGAATATGGAAGCCGACGACTGGCAGTCTTTCGCGCGCTTTCTTCGCACCGAACACCCTTTGCGCCACCAAATTCATCAAGACCCCATGAGTTGCCGTGCGTTCGATAAGCCGCGCGGCTACGCGGGCGATGCCGTGATGATGGATTACTTATACAACATCCACTTCGCCGAAGAAGCTGCGGACACCGCGACGGACTTAGGCCGCGCAATTTATCGCTATATTCAAACCCGCCCCGCTGGCCAAGGCGTCCGATTTCGTCGCGAACATCTCGCCGGCTTGATTGACGAAATCGCAGCCGCGAAAGAAGGTGCAAGCGTTCTAGCCATTGCTTCGGGACATCTCCGCGAGTCGGAACTCTCCACTGCGTTGGCCAACGGGACCCTAGGCCGTTTCGTCGCTCTCGATGCCGATACAGAAAGCCTGAATGAAGTGGAGATGTGCTACGGACCTGTGGGAGTTGAAACTATTCATGCGTCCGTTCGCCACTTGCTGGCGCGCAAGGTGAAATTAGCGCCTTTTGATTTCGTGTACGCCGCCGGGTTGTACGACTACCTGAATGACGCAGTAGCGCAGGCGTTAACGCAGCGTATGTTCGAGCTCACCGCTCCGGGTGGTCAAATGCTGATTCCCAATTTCGCGGTCGACATGGCCGACATCGCGTATATGGAGACTTACATGAATTGGGGTTTGGTGTATCGCGATGAATACGATATGACGCGTCTTCTTGACCGCGTCGATCCCAACGAAATTGCGAGCTACGACGTGTATCGCGATCCTGTAAAGGGTGTTGTGTATCTTCGCGTTTGGAAGAATTAAAGCCGCACTCGCACAACATCCGAAAATCGCCGCGCGCATGATTCAATATGCACGAAGGCCTTTCGGATGAACATACTCACCCTCAACGCGGGAAGTAACTCCCTGAAGTTTGAAGTCATTGCCGTGGAACCAGGCCCACAACGCCAGTTCGGCAAGAGCTTGACCGCCGGTGTCTATGACGACATCGGCAAGGACAATTCTTCTTTCTCCCTTTTGGACGGCAAGGTGCCACACCATCAGGAGAAGAAGAACGTCACGGACCATGGACAGGCCACGGACCTCCTTTTCGAATGGCTGAAGCAGGGTAACGCAAGCGACATAGGCCGTATAGTCCACCGCGTTGTTCACGGCGCGGACCTTTTCAGTCGTCCCGTAACAATCACCTCCAAAGTCACGCAGCAGATTGAAAGTTTGCAAGACCTGGCCCCGCTACACAATGCGTCGGCGCTCAAGGTGATCCACGCGGCCGCGGGCAAAACAGACGCGGAAAACATCGCGGTATTCGACACCGTTTTCCACCAAAGCATTCCGGACGAAGCCGCGCTTTACGCTCTGCCTCATGAACTGGCGAAGCGCCATAAAATTCGCCGCTATGGCTTCCACGGCCTTTCACATCGTTACATGATGTTGCGCTATGCGGAACTCTCCGGTCGAGCGCCGGATGAGCTCAACCTGATCACTCTGCATCTGGAAGGCGGCTCCTCGGCAGCGGCCATCTGCAAAGGCAAGTCGATCGACACGTC
>CAXSIG010000466.1:2842-5134 GCA_964237255.1 uncultured Bryobacteraceae bacterium | reverse complement strand
AGGGACTCGACAGCGTCCCTAAGTTTTGCAGGCGCTATCCCGAAGACTTGCGCGACGGCGATGCCCGCAATCAAGTTGGATATTGCGTGGCGGCCCGCGAGTTGTGTCGTGAAGATCGTCCCGAGGCATCGGAACTGGTTGCCTCCGATCAACTCCGCGCGAATGTCCGCATCGGGCGAGAAGCCGTAGCTGATGGTGGTACCCGAATGCACTTCGCGAAAGCGAGGGACGCGTTGATCGTCCGCATTGAGCACAGCGGTGCCATGTGCCGGAAGCGATTCCACAAGCTCCCGCTTCGCGCGCGCAATGCCCTCGACCGATTCGAAAAACTCGATGTGCGCGTACCCAACATTAGTGACGACACCGATCTCCGGCTTGGCGATGGCGGCCAGCGCGCGAATTTCGCCCGCGTGGTTCATGCCCATCTCCAGCACAGCCGCCTTGGAATTATCCGGGATGCGAAGCACGGATAACGGCAACCCGATGTGGTTGTTGAAGTTGCCCACTGTGCGTCCCACGGGCATGGACGTCTCCAAAAGATGCGCCACCGCATCCTTCGTCGACGTCTTGCCCGCGCTGCCGGTGACGCCCACCACGGTTCCTCCCCAGTGAGTGCGCGCCCACGCGGCAAGTTGTTGTAATGCCGTCAAGGAATCGGGAACGGTGAGTACGTGCTCACCCGCGGTTTCCGCGATCGCCGCTACCGCGCCGCTTTCTAATGCCCCATCGATAAACCGGTGGCCGTCGTGAACTTCGCCCCGTAAAGCGAAATAGAGATCGCCCTTCGCAACCGTGCGCGAATCGATGCTCCATCCGGTAACAGCACCCGTTTGTGGAGATGCACCGACAGCTTGAGCGACCTGGGCGAGCGACAATTCCATCTATGCCTTTTGGAACCCAAATCCATGAAGCACGGTGCGCGCTACTTCGCGATCGTCGAACGGAATCGTCTGGTCCTTCAGAATCTGATAAGTCTCGTGGCCTTTGCCGGCAAGCAGCACTAAATCGCCTTGACGCGCGGATTCAATTGCGCGACGGATCGCTTGGGCGCGATCAGGCTCGACGATGAACGGCGTGTCCTTGCGACGCAGACCCACCAGCACATCGTTCATGATCGCAATGGGATCTTCGGAGCGCGGGTTATCGCTGGTGAGAACGACGTAGTCGCTGAGCTCGCCCGCCACTTGTCCCATAATTGGACGCTTGGTGCGGTCGCGGTCCCCGCCGCACCCAAACACGGTAATGATCCGCTTCGGCGATAGATTGCGCGCGACAAGAATGGCGTTACGCAACGCGTCATCGGTATGGGAGTAATCCACCACCACCGCGAACGGCTGCCCTTCATCGACGCGTTCGAAGCGCCCGGGAACGCCGTGGCATTGCGCGATGCCCTTTGCGATCAATTCGGCTTCCAGCCCATAGCTGAATCCAACGCAACAAGCGGCCAGGATGTTGTAGACGTTGATACGCCCGATCAGGGCCGATTCCACCGGAAGTTTCACCTTGCCGTAGTGCACATCGAAGCGGAGGCCCGTAAAGCTGGAAGCAATGTTGCGCGCCCGAACCGCGGCTTCTTTGTCCAGTGCATAGGTCAGCACTTCGGTCGATTTTTCGGTCGCGATACGCGCACCGTATTCGTCATCCTGATTCGCGGCGACAAATGCGGGGGGAGGAGCGCCAGTGCCGCTAAACAGTAGCTGTTTGGCCGCGAAGTAGCTTTCCATCGTTTGATGAAAGTCCAGATGGTCGCGCGTCAAGTTCGTGAACACCGCCGTATGAAACTGAAGCCCATAAACGCGGCCCAGCGCCAACGCGTGCGACGACACTTCCATGGTGGCGTGCGTGCCGCCAATCTCCCGAAGCCGGTGAAACATGCGATACAGATCCACCGACTCGGGAGTGGTGTTGACGGCAGGGAGAATTTGCGAACCCAAGTGATATTCGATGGTGCCGATGAGGGCCGTAGTTTTACCCGCGGCGCGCAAGACGGAATCGATCAGGAAACCAGTGGTCGTCTTGCCGTTAGTGCCGGTGATTCCGGTCAATGAAACGGCCTGCCCGTAAAAGTTTCGCGCCGCGGCGGCCAACGCCTGCCGTCCATGCTGAACCTGAAACCAAGTGCCGCTAAAGCCTGCCGGACTTGCAGTTTCACTCACCACTGCGAGGGCGCCCCGGGCGATTGCGCCATCGGCAAATGCGCCGCCATCGGCACGCGAACCCGCGAAGGCAAAGAACAAAAAACCCGGCTGGATGCGCCGGGAATCGTAATCGAGACCTGTTACTTCAAGCGTG
>CAXSIG010000466.1:1378-2832 GCA_964237255.1 uncultured Bryobacteraceae bacterium | reverse complement strand
CAGCAATCGGAGGAGAGACGGGAATACCGCTAAGTACGTCCGCCATGGTCATCTCCGAAACTCGACGCGCACTTTCGTGCCCTCTTTTAGAGGTGCGCCGGGTTTGGGCCATTGTGCGCGTGCCACACCACGTCCGCGCACGGAAACCAGAACTCCGGATTCCGAGCTTTCTTCAATTACTTGCCGCAGTGTCTTTCCCCGAAAGTCAGGCGTTGCCGGACCTGTGTTCATTGCCAGTATTGTTGGGTCGGCATTCGGGTCGGTTTCGGGAGTGGCGGCCAGCAGCATTTCGGCGCTGGGCTTTGCGCTCGGATCTTCTTCCAGAATGTTCGCGCCGTCATCCAGTCCGGCAATCGCAAGATCGTTATCGTCGACCTTCGCCAGCAGCGTCTCCTTGGCAGGAGTTTCGGGTAAGTCTTTCGGAACGTCCATGATGCGGAGCGCTTCCGACATTACGGTGTTAAATACCGGCCCGGCCGAAGGACCACCGAAGCCCGCCGTTCCCGTGGTCCCGGTGAGCGTCACCATGACTACCAGCGCGGGGTTCGTCACGGGTGCAAAGCCCATGAATGAGGCGTTGTAGGTGTGCGTGTAATGGTGCGTCTTGGTATCGAAGATTTGCGCGGACCCGGTCTTGCCGCCCGAAGTGTAACCATCCAAACGGCAGCATTGATGTCCGGTGCCCCGAAGCACAACGCCTTCCATCAGCTGCCGCATGGTAATGGCGGTTTCGGGCTTGAGCACGCGAGTCTGCGGCTCCACCGGCATTGTCTGGTCGCCCTCTTTTAAAACGAGGCGGGGCTTCACTAATAAGCCGCCATTTGCAATTACACAAGCGGCGCGCGCCAGTTGAAGAGAGGTAGCGCTCACTTCCTGCCCCATGGAGACCGACGCAAGCGACGTAGTTCCCCAATGATCCAACTTGCGCAGTAACCCGGCCGATTCCGCAGGCAGAGGGAGGCCCGTGCGCGAAGCAAATCCAAAGCTTCGGACGTACTCGTTCATTCGCTCGCGACCCACTTGCATGCCGATTTTAATCGCGCCGATGTTGCTCGATTGTTCGAGCACGCCCGCCACGGTCAACGTTCCGTGCGCATGCGTATCGTGAACTACGCGACCCGGTAAAGACAACGCGCCATTGCCTGTTGCGATCAGCGACTCCGGTCGAAGTTTTGTCGTTTCCAGCGCGGCGGAAAGCGTAATTACCTTGAATACCGACCCTGGCTCAAACGGCACGGAAGCGCCGAGATTGAAACGAGAGATCGGATTGTCGCCCTGCTTCGGGGCGGTGTTGGGATCGTAAGTCGGATAATTTGCAAGCGCCAGGATGTCGCCGTTATACGGGTTCATCACCACCACGGTTCCCGTCTTGGAATGGTGCTTCTCCACGGCTGCCGCAATCTCGCGCTCGGCGATGAATTGAATCCGCTCGTCAATGGTGAGAACGACAGGCT
>CAXSIG010000466.1:0-1368 GCA_964237255.1 uncultured Bryobacteraceae bacterium | reverse complement strand
TCGGTTTCCGAATTGATTCCCCGCCGCTTGACATCGGTAAGCAGTCGCTCAGTACCGCCCTGACCGTGAAGTACCGCTTCCAAGCCGCGCTCCACTCCAGCTGCGCCTTCCTGCTGCTTGTACACAGCACCTAGGACGTGAGCCGCTACTTGACCGCTGGGATAAAGCCGCCGGGAAACGCTGTTGAAATCGATCCAGTTCACAGGCAAGCTACGAAGCCGCTCGCTTTCCACATGCGTCAGGCGATGCTTCACCACCATGTAGCCCTTGTGGTTCGCGCGGAACCACTGGATCTTGTCGAAGAGATCTTTCTGATTCAGACTAAGATTCGTCGCCAGCACCTCGGCGGCAACAGAGGGATCGGGAACGTTCAGAGGATTGATAGAAACCGAATCCACCGTAACGCTCATGGCGAGTGGGTGCCCGTTGCGGTCGTAGATATTTCCACGAACCGCGGGTGTCGCGATTTTTACTTCCTGCTGTTTCCGCGCGGTAGCGATGTAGCGCTTGTGCCGGAAGACCTGGAGATCCACCAACTTGCCGAAGATGGCGAGGGCCCACACGAGCAACAACAGCACAAGGAGGGTAATGCGCCGGACTGCATTGGACTTGCGGTGGACTCCCTCTTCCATCGGGATACTCCCGCGTTAGCGAGTTTTGAGCGAGGCGAATGCGCCATCGCCCGAAGGCTGAAGATGAACCACCTGCCCCGCGACTGGTCGGCTCAGCTTTTGCTGTTGCGCCAGTTCATCCAGGCGTGACGGGCTCATGAGAGTGGCTTCTTCCACCTCCAGACCTCGCCTTTCTTCATGCAAGGTCGCCTGCTCCTGCTTGAGTTGCTGAATTTTATATCCGGCGAGGACGGACCCCAACTTCGGCGCCATGACACTGCCCGCTAACACAGCAAGTACGCAAGTCGCGCCGATGGCGGACATGCATTGGCCTTTCGCCAGCGGATCGGCCTGGCGTACTACGCGCGAATTATCGATGCGCTTCACAAAGAAGTACACATCGTCATTCGGCAGTGCGCGAAGCTTGTACGGGTCGACGGCTTCGATGGCGCGCGCCTCAAACTTCGATCTTGTGTCAGTTGTTTCCGCTTTTGAAAATACATCCACCATGGGCATGTATTCCGGTCTACGAAAAAATGTTGCGATTGTCCCCACTTCAGCCTCCTCAGTTAGTTCCACATCAATAAGACACACGTAGCCCGTTACACAATCTCAACGGCCCGGAGCGCTTTACGAACACTCCGCTACGCGGAGTTTGGCACTTCGGGACGGCGGATTCCGCTTTACTTCTTCTTCGCCAGGTTCAAGCGGCTTCTTTGTGAGAATGCGCGCCTGGCCCAGTTGCTGCAGAGTTCGA
>CAXSIG010000465.1:0-5139 GCA_964237255.1 uncultured Bryobacteraceae bacterium | reverse complement strand
GCTGTGGCGTGCCCACGCTGATTCCCCGTCCTGAACGCGAGCCCAATCGCTTTCAGCAGTTGAACTTCAGCCTCGGCCGGCCGGTTCGCGGCAAGAAGCGCCTGTCCATAATTGTTTTGCGCCGCGGCACGAGTGCGCACGTCCTCCGGGTGCTCGTCACTTTTTTGAAGTGCCCGGCCAAGCCACTCCTTCGAGGAAGAAATCTCGCCGGAGAGCAGGTATGCGCTTCCCAGGTTGATCATGGTTCGAGCCTGCGCAGGCCCGTTCGGTGGAAGAAGATCCAGTGCTTGGCGGAATTGAGTGATGGCGTTTACGTAGTCGCCCAGCGACATATCGACCAAGCCGAGATTATTCACAAGCAGGGCCTGAGTGCCAATGTCGCCGGGAAGAATTAACGCGAGCGCTTGCTGATATTGGCGCCTTGCCGCGGCAAACTCGCCCGATTGCCAGGCGAGAAGAGCGGAATTGTTCAGCGCTGTAAGATGTCCATAATCGCTGTGCGCCTGGGTCCAGATACGAAGGCTGTCGCCCAGATGAATCTCCGCGGACGCCGGACGGCCCAGAAGAAGTTCCATATAGCCGGCATCGTTGAGCGCCTCAGCTAACGAATCCGCCATCACCGTGTCTTCACCGGCTTTGGGAATGAGCGATGCGGCTTCCAGATAGACGCCGAGCGCCTCATCAATATGACCGGTGGACGACAGGATCCCACCTGTTCTTACAAGGCTTGCCGATTGTTGACGGACGTCCCCAAGTTGGCTCCATATGCCGGTTACACGTCGGCTGAGGTCCAGCACATTCGGCGCGCCTGACGGCGTTTTCGCAATCGTTCCCATGCGTTCCGCTTCAGCGCGCAAGACATCGTTGGAAGACGCATCGCGAAGCTCGTCCAACACGATGGAGTAAGAAGCACCCTTTGCATGGACGGCAATCACAGCTACCCGCACATCAACTGACTCGCCCTGGCGTCCTAAGATCGAAACAGACTCTTCACCATAATCCGCGGTATCGATCTTGTTCCAGCCTTCACCCTTCCTCCTAAATGATACGGAAAGATCCTGGTCGTGTTGGCTGACCCGAAGATGGCCAAACCCACCGCGAACCAAGCGAAGTGAGAAGTCGTGGGGCGCCGACGGACTCACGACGATCGGGATGTCGGGAACAAGGAAAGTCCCTCTCGGAGGAACCGGTGATTCTGCAGTTAGTATCAGCGCGAAGAGCCCCGCGCGCCAATACCGGTTCCAAAGCACTCGGTGATTGTAACTCGTGTTCGCGCACTTAGGCTGCAACTTCGTTAAACATACCGATCACGTAAGTTGAGCCCCTACTTCTTTCAGCAAAAGGAGGACAAACAATTGGATATTTTCAATTTCCTGGTAACTCTGGCCGAACTGGGTCAGGGTATCTGGGGAAATTAAAGACACAAAGTGTGGCCAGAGCTCACCGAAGCTTTGCCACGAAACTTACCACGTGTAAATAGGACGGCGGCGGCCGCTAACCGCCGCTTTCTTAGAAGCCCATGCTAAGACTTAAACTCACCAAATTCAAGTTTTTATCCAGCCCATAAAAACGTTGAAAGTCGTAATGAATCGAGCCTAAGAACGTAATAGGTGTTCGTTTGATCGAATACCACATCGCATCGAGTCCAGTGCCCACCTTGTAATTTCTAAATGCCGCGAGACCTTCACGAGGCGTGTCTTGGGTCACGGGGAACACAACATGCAGAAACCCCAGGCGAGTCACGCGCTTTGGCTCGGTGGGATCATATCCTAGAATCGAAGGCTGCTTTTCCTCATCCACAATCCTATAAAGCATCAGTACGTTGGTTCGATACTGCGAGTCGAATCGGGGCGTATATGGCTTTGAACCGGTCTGATCCGGTTGCGCTCTCGACGAAAAGAACGTCGGCTGGAGGCTGACATCCAACAGCCCGCCCCACAGCCCGCGGGCCGCAATCCCCCCGAAATAGTCCCGCCGGTACGCCACCGTATAAGGAAGATTGCCGCCTGCCGGGTAGGTCTCGCGATCCAGTAAGGCTCCTCCGAATAGGTCGACGCCGCGCGTCTGAAAATGCTCGCGGAAGGTGGAATTTCGGTACAGGCTGTACGAGGCCGACGGCGCAATAATCTGCCGGTTCCGTTGGCCGGCGCCGGGAAGACTGGGTGCGATCCTCTGCCACGCGTAGTTCAAGGATACGTTCACCTTATCTCTTCCAATGAAACGCGCAAGCGCCACCTTACCGGTGTACTGATTGATCTTCTCGCGGCCATCGCGGGAATACTCGATTAACCCCGTTCGCCAACTCCGTTGATATCCACCCTGCATCACCATGTCGACGCCGCGGCCAAGCGTGAACGGTTTCTCAGCGGAAATTCCCCACTCATCCAACTGCAGTCGATTAAAAACGAAGGGCGGCTGATAAACGAGAACCGCCCCATCTTCGGTATGGCGAATGTGGTAGTACGCATCGATTACCGGGGCTCCACCGAAGCGAAATCTCAACCGGTCAAAATTGTCCACCGGCGTTTCGGTTCGAATTAAGCTGCGAAGCTGCGCCGTATTGAGTGGTGCATTATTGCGTCGATCGATCGCTGCAAACAGAGCGGCGTCAGTGAAATCCCGGGTGTCGGAAGAGCGATCGAGATCGGCGCTCGAGCGCGCGAATCGAAACCCTGGGGTGAGGAACAGGATCGGATCTCCATTCCGCCTCTCCACCAAAGCCAACCCATCTCTTTGATAAAGCGCCACACGGCTGCGCGCCAGCCTGCTCGCCACCTCCCCGTCCCATGCGCGCCCAATCCGCCCTGCTTTCGTAAGAATCACGCTGGCATCCAAATAGGCGCGTTCGGACGGAGGAAACAGAGGCTCCCCCGGTCCGCGGAAGTTCCTGAGATAATCCCCAAGAAAAAGATTGAAAGCGGCTTCATCGGAATCGATTTCGATCGCTTTGCGATACCGTTCCGTTGCGCGGCTGTCGCCGGTTCGCTTCATCAATTCGGCGACAAACACGTGCCAGTTCGCTTCACCAACTCCCATCCTGCCTGCGTGAATACCGGAAGCACAGTAGGGTTCGAGATTCGGAGTGGAATTGCCTGCCACGGAATCCCGCACATATTGTGCGACAACTGCCGGATGATTCCGGATTCCCGCTTCGGCCGCGCAGTCGTATGCGCGAAAAGGGTTTTGACCCCGCTGCTGGCCGAGGGCGGCAGCGGCGGTCAAACACAGCAATATCTTAGCCGCTGTTCGCATTTGGTTCATAGTTCGCGTCATCGTAGACCTCGATAATTCGGCTTTCCCGGCACGCACGCATCCGGTGTTTCCCGCTGGCTCTACTGTGATCGAAGATTGCGAGTTATTACCGCGTCCCGAGAAATAACGGAAAAGCCAGGTCCCTACGGAAATATTGTTAGCGCTCGACGCACAATGGAGCGCTCACCACTGAGAGGGTATGAGCGACCGGGCGCTGCCCGGCAAAAGGAGCTTGCAAATGCGAATCTTTACTTCACTGCGACTGCCGTTTATCGCCACCGCAACATTACTGAATTTGGAAACCGCGACATTCGCGCAAAATGTTCAGCCGGTCGACGTTATGGTAAACGGCGCACTTAGGCCGGGGTATAACGCCGGAGTCAACAGCTCAGGCAATCGAAATGACTGGCTAACACAGGACACCCAATCGCTAAAAATGAGTTACCCTGCCTCTCAGGAGTGGGGAGCGGTCTTCTTCACATTCGGGCCTTCTGTCAACCCGCCGCGTCCGGGGGAGGATTTCACATCTGAGGTCACCCTGGCGATCGAAGTTCGCGGCGATTCCGGCAAGGTGATTCAGCTCGGAGTCAAAGATAAGAACCAAAAAGACGACGGGACGGAAACCAAAGTTGACATCATCCTTACTGGCGACTGGCGGACATATACCGTCCCGTTAAGCGCATTTCGGAATGCCGGCATAAACGCGTTGTATGTGGTGACTGAGTTCATCTTCGCCGGCCCTCAGCCTGTAACTGCCTATGTGCGGAATATACGTTTTACGCCGCAGCCGGCGGCGGTCATCAAGGGTGTGGCCAACGCGGCCAGCTTCCAATCCGGAATTGGATTAGGCGCCTGGGTCTCGGTCGTCGGCGAAAATCTTGCCGGGACGGCCAGGAGTTGGTCCTCCGGCGATTTCGTCGGGGGGCGTTTGCCGTTGTCTCTTGATGGGGTTTCCGTCAGCTTGAACGAACGGAGCCTCCCTATCGCGTTTGCCAGTTCCGGGCAAATCAACGCCCTCATTCCGCTCGACGCCATTACCGGCGCCGCTTACCTTACAGCCACGAATTCCTTCGGTACCAGCCTGCCGCTTCCCGTTACGGTTGCTTCCGTATTTCCCGGATTGTTTGCTGTTGATCCGGCGTACAAATACGTCGCTGCCCTTCACTTGGACGGAACGCTGGTAGGCAAACCTGGGTTGTTGGGGAACGATGTGACTGCCCGTCCCGCCGCTCCCGGCGAAATAATCCAGGTATTTGGATCGGGTTTCGGTCAAACCAATCCCCCTTCGGATTCAACCGCTATTGTTTTGGCGCCGGCGCAACTGGCGGATCCGGCGAAATTTCAGTTCACCATCGGCAATCAGGCGGGCGCTGTTGGATATGCCGGACTTGTTGGATCCGGTTTGTACCAGTTCAATGTGACTGTACCGCTAGGCGCGGCGAACGGCGATCTGGCAGTCAGGGCCTCCATCAATGGCGTAGATTCCAGTGGGAATCTGTTTGTCACGGTACGGAAATAAACGCAAAAAGAATGAGGGCAAAGCAATGACCGATATTCAGGCTCAAGAACTACACGATCGTTATCTCAGAATAGCCGGGCCGCCTCCGCGTCCGTCCAACGCCCGGATCCGGCTCGTCGAGCCCTCACTCTTGACCCTGGCGGACGAAATGATCAACTCCGCTCCGGTGAATGCCGACGTGGATTTGAGAGGGATCGAGGAGATTGACTTTTTGATGGTGGCCGCGATGTGCGCTTTGGGACCAGACCACGATGGGTCACCACCGCACGAACAGCGTGAAGCCCTGCTGCCAATTTTGATGCACGCGAATCGAGGTCATCTGTATACCGGCGGCTTCGTTCGCGCTTTTCGCGAGATCGATTCAAAAT
>CAXSIG010000464.1:0-5141 GCA_964237255.1 uncultured Bryobacteraceae bacterium | reverse complement strand
CTTGCCCGCGTTGGCGATCGCGCAACGCGCCGGGTCGGATCCCGCGGTGTCCCTATCCCGGCCGAAAGGTCCATGCGATGTTTATGCCGCGGCCGGTACCGGCTGCGTCGCCGCGCATAGCACCACGCGTGCTCTGTACGCCGCCTATGACGGGCCGCTCTACCAGGTTCTGCGTCAATCGGACAGCAAGACTTTAAACATTGGTGTTGTCCGGCCTATGGGATACGCCGATGCCCCTTCACAAGACGCATTTTGCGCCGACACTTACTGCTGGATCGCTACCATCTACGATCAATCGCCCAAGCACAACGACCTGATCCAAGCGCCTCGCGGCGGATTTAGCGGTCCGGCGATGGGCGGGTTTAACAATCTCCCCATTGCAGACATGGCGCCGGTCACCGTCATGGGCCACAAGGCCTACGGCGTATTTATCGCACCCGGCATGGGGCTTCGCCAGAATGATGTGAAAGGCACGGCTGTCGACGACCAAGCCGAGGGGCAGTACTGGGTTATCAGCGGCGTCCATTACAACTCCGGCTGCTGCTTCGACTACGGCAATGCAGAGATCGATAGCCGCGACGATGGCAACGGCACCATGGAGACCACATATTACGGCAACGCTACGGGTTGGTATCGAGGAACGAATCCAGGTCCTTGGATTATGACCGACCAGGAGAACAATCTGGTTGGTTGCGTTAACCCGGATGGATCCAAAGTTTGCGCGACCCTGCCCAGCATCAACTGGCGATTTGTGACCGCGATCGCCAAGGGCGAACCGCACCACTGGACGGCAATGGGCGGCGACGCGCAACGGGGGGCCTTGCAAGTAATGTTCGACGGCCCGCGCATCGATCACACCTATGATCCGATGCGCAAACAAGGCGCGATCCTGCTGGGTAACGGCGGGGACAACAGCGTCGGCTCCCAAGGTACTTTTTATGAAGGCGCGATGACAGCCGCGGGCACCTTCCCAACCGATGCTACCGACCAACTAATTCAGGCAAACGTGGTGGCTGCCAGGTATGATGTACAGCGCCTGAGCTTGGCGCCGACTTCGGCGGTCGCCGCTCCGCCAGGACTGCAGACCTTCTCACCGGGGTCGTCGCAAAATGCAACTCTGACGTTCACAAATACTACCGGCGAGCCAGCGATTGGCGCCAAATTCAACGTTTCCGTTCCGAAGGGATGGACAGCTGTAGCTTTGGCGACTTCCAACGATCCTGTCGCGCCGGGGGCAGGCGTAAACACAACATTCAGGATTACCTCCGGGCCGTTGGCATTCAACGGCGACTTAGTCGGAAACGTTACCTGGACAGCAGGCGGCAGAACGCAATCCGAGAGAACCGTTGAAAAAGCGCGTAACGTCAGCCCAATTAAAATCAACGAGTTCCGCGTTAGCGATAATTCCACCACGAACACGACAAACTCGTTCGTCGAGCTGTATAACGGCGGGAACGGCAGCGTGGATATTTCGAACTGGACATTGACGCAGCACCAAACGCAACAGGCTTCTTTCTCCGCCGTGACCATCCCGGCCGGGACCAAGCTTTCGGCCCACAGCTTCTACCTACTGGGCCTATCCACTTCTGGCTTGGCAAGTCCTGCTCGGGCAGGTGACGCTCTCATTCACGTCAGAAGCACCATTGGCCTGTCGCTTGGGGATACAGTGGAGATCGACACCGGCTCAAAACGGGAGGTCCGGAAAATTCAAAGCGTCGGAACACCGGCAGCCGGCGGTACGACGGTTTGGCAACCGCTTCCGGAAGGTCCGGTTATCACTGTTCCTATCGGAGCCAGCAACGTTCCTGTGACCAGCGTCGCCGGCTTTACCGTGGGTGAGAAGATTGGCATCGGCTACGGCGCGACGTATCCTACTGTCGCGAAAGCGCGGGAGCGGTATGAGGTGGTTACCATTACAGCGGTGGGCAAGCCGGGCACGCAGGCTTTCCTTGGCGCGGACGCGAATCCCGGAGCGACGAATATAAAAGTAACGTCGGTCGCGAACATCACAGCGGGCGACAAAATCCGGTTGGATATCGACAGCGTCGGCCATGGAATTGAGACCGTGACGGTGACGGGAGTTGGAACGCAGTCGAGCCGTACGGCCCTTACCGCAGATGCCATGCGTGGCGCGACTAGTATCAAGGTCCGGAACGGGAACGGATTCGTTGTGGGCGATAAGCTGACCCTCGGCACGCCGGCGAACCAGGAAACGGTGACGATCACGGCGATCGGCGTAGGCGTCGATTTTACGCCGCCCCTCGCTCAGGCACATCGTAACCGGGAGGACGTGGTCGCTCACGGAACCGGGCTCGATGTCGCCGCGCCGCTGAAGTTCAAACACTCCGCGAATCTACCGTTCAGCGCTCGGGGAACGGGAATTAGCTTTCAACCAGCGACGTCGGTTGCCCACTCGAGCAACGAGCCCGTTCAGCCGCTCGGCACGGGTATTCAGATCGACAAGCCGCTTGCGCAAATGCATGATCTGGAGGCGGCTATTCGCGATGCCACAGCGGCAACCGCGGGCTACCAAGGGAATCCGGCGCCTGACCTATGGTTCGGGGGCCCGGCGCTTTCCCCCAATGCCGGCAGCATGGTGCTACGTGACGCGAAAGGCTTCGTGGCCGACAGTCTGAACTATGGTCTTCTTGTCGATCCATGGGCGTCGGAAGGTGACCAATCCACATCGGGAACCGGCAAGAGCGGCTGTCACGTATTAGTTCCGGGGATGGGGCGCGGTACCTTTGGCGCACAGCCACATCGGAGCTGGGGCCGCTTTCCGGACGGATCGGACACCGACAGCAATTGTGACGATTTCCTAACGCAGCCCGCTACCATTTTGCCGACCGGCTCAGTGGCGGGTGCTACCAACATCAAGGTTGCTAATGTTGCGGAATTTGCCGCCGGTGACAAGATTCTTATCGATGCGGGCACGAACCGTGAGACAGCCGTTATCGCGACGGTGGGCACAGCGGGGGCGACGAGTGCCACTTCCGCGATTAACGTGGGAGCGACCACGATTCCCGTTGCTGGAGGCGTAGGCTTTACTCCCGGCCAGACCATCACGATTGGCGATGGGGCAAACCGGGAGACAGCGGTCGTGGCATCGGTGAACGGCAGAGCCGGCGCTGGCACAGCCATCACGATCACCGCGCCGCTTCGGATTGCGCATCCCGCCAGCACACCGGTGTCCGGGTCTGGCATCACTCTCACATCCCCACTAGGCCAAGCGCATCCCAGTGGCGCGCAAGTAGCAAGCAACTCTCCCACACCCGGTGCGGCGAATCAGTACACGCGAAAAAATCGTTGAGGGAGCTATTCCGACAGCGGCTCCCGCGGGTCCTTTCGCCCGCTTACGCTGTCAGATCCCGTGAACAATTGTTGTTCCTCGAACGGCGCGCCCCGCTTTAACTATTGGCAGAATCAGGCTGATTACAACATCGACTCGTAACTCGGTGCCACCGCGAAGCAGCTTCGCGCGACGAAGACGGTTACATATGGCAACAACAGCCCCGGATAATTACAAGGCAACGTACGTCGTCGACGATACACGCATGCAAGTTCGCCTGGCGGAGCCGCTAAAGCCGCGCGGAGGATAGCTCAAGCTTTCGATCCGTTACCACTATTAGCAGGCATCTGGTTTTAAGCTGCGCGTCGGTTCAGCAAAAAAAAACTTGGACGATCATTCGAGTATCCGCTCATCTATCTGTCTGACCCGCTCACAGGCTTGTCTTAGCCTGTCACAGAAATCTATCGCACTTTGCAGTTACGCATGGCAGAATCAGTAACCATGAAGTGGCCATCGCTATTTCTGTTGCTTCCAGGGCTCTTAGCCGGTCAGTCGAAACCGGGACCGCTTACTGCGGCTCTAAAGGAGAGTTACCAGAACATGCGACTCTACCTGGTTGCCAGTGCGGAAGCGATGGACGAGAAAAACTACGGATACAAATTGACTCCTGTCGCGCGCCCGTTTGGAGAATGGGTGAGGCATACAACGGAGATGAACTACAACTCCTGTGCCGTCTTGCGAGGCTTGCCGAAACAAAATCTCAAGGAAGTGGAATCCGTCTCTTCCAAACAGGATCTGGTCCGAACACTCAAAGAGTCCTTCGATTTCTGCGACCCGGCCTTTCGCGGCATCACCGATAATGACTTATCGGTGCAACGGTCGGCGGAAGACAGAAAGTATTTCGCCGGTGTCGAAATGATTGGACTCACCAATTCGCTTCATGAACACTACGGGAACTTCATCGGCTATTTGCGGAACAACGGCGTAACCCCACCCTCAACAGTTCGTACCAGCAAGGTGATGCAATGAAATTGAACGGAACCAGCGGTATCTCTTTCGCGGCGGCGCTTTTCGCGCTGACCGTTTTTGCGGCGGACGCACCCACGAAGGTGGAATGGAAAACCCTTCGGGGCCTGAACTACAAAACGGGAGAACAAACTCCTGAGATCAAGAAAATCAATCAGGCTTCCGTTCGCATTCCAGGCTTTATGGTCCCGCTGGAGGACGACGATCAGTCCGTGACGGAATTTCTCCTGGTTCCTTATGTAGGGGCTTGTATTCATACTCCGCCTCCACCGCCCAATCAGATTGTTCACGTGAAGATGCAAAGCGGGAAGAAGGTGAAGTTAAATCTCTGGGATCCGGTTTGGGCTGTGGGCAAGTTACAGGTTTCCACCGTGCAGAGCCCTTACGGCGATGTGTCCTTCACTCTTTCCAGCACTGGGCTGGAGCCGTACAAAGAACAGTAGGCCCATGCGCACTATCTTTGTTCTTGCGGCCTGTGCCGCTTTGGTTCTCGGCCAGAAAACTCAGAAGGTACACGACCATAGCGCGGCCCAACTCAACATTGCCGTCGATGGCAAGAACGCTACGGTGGACATCGACTCACCGGCTATTAGTATTGTTGGCTTTGAACACGCGGCTCGCACACCGGAGGATAAGAAAAAGGTGGAAGCGGCCTTCAATGTATTTAGAAAACAGTTTGGGACGCTTCTCATTCTGGAGCCGTCTCTCGGCTGTAAGTTCGATGTAAAGAAGCTGGAAATGGCAAAGGACAACGACGAGCCCCCGCCTCCACCCACCAAGAAGGGCGGAAAAGCGCCGATGGAAGCGGAGCATATGGACGTAGAGG
>CAXSIG010000463.1:2719-5155 GCA_964237255.1 uncultured Bryobacteraceae bacterium | reverse complement strand
GTAGACATCGGTAATCAGTTCCCAAGCAAAACGAATCGCATCGGCCTTGAAGTAGTCGCCGAACGAGAAGTTGCCCAGCATTTCAAAGAACGTGTGATGGCGCGCCGTGTAGCCGACGTTCTCCAAATCGTTATGCTTGCCGCCTGCGCGGACGCACTTCTGGGAACTGGTGGCTCTGGCGTAATCACGGTGCTCCTGCCCAAGGAAGACGTCCTTGAACTGATTCATTCCCGCGTTGGTGAAGAGGAGCGTGGGATCGTTCGCGGGCAGCAAAGAAGAGCTCTTGACGATGCGATGGCCCTTCGAAGCGAAGAAGTCTAGAAACTGTTGACGAATTTCATTGCCGGTCATGGTTTGGTGAGGGGAGGAACGTGCGTCCCTAAATAAATGCTACGGTTTTGATGCCGGAAATTTCAAACGGACGGCGGCAGCGCGGGTTTTTGCAAGTCGCCTTGTCGTCCAGCAGCAAGAGATAACTTTGCGCCTTGGCAAACTTCGCGCGGTCACGATCGTCTCCGCCCGGAGGTAAGCGGTCCTTCTTTTTTCGCTGCAACCACCGTAGATCGTAGTTCTCCACAGTTCGGCAGAACGGACAGTTTAACGAAGCCGGTTTTGTGGTGTTCGATTCGCTGAAGTAAGCTCGCTCGTCCACTTAACGTTGGCTCATAGGAATCCACGGCATGCCGTCCGGATTACCCTTGTAATCGGCGCGTGGCCGGATCAGCCGATTGTTGTGATACTGCTCCAGGATATGCGCCGTCCATCCCGACATTCGGCTGATGGCGAATATCGGCGTGAAGAGATCGATAGGTATGCCGAGCGAATAGTAGGTGGATGCGGAGTAGAAGTCGACATTCGCGTTGAGCTTTTTCTCAGTGCGGATGGTCTCTTCGACGCGTGTCGACATGAGATACAGATTTTCCTGTCCTGTGCTTTTGCCAAGCGACTCGCTGAATTTACGCAGGTGCGTCGCCCGAGGATCTTCGGTACGGTACACCCGATGCCCAAAGCCCGGAATTTTGGCCTTGCGAGCTAACATGGCGTGCACGCGTTCGACAGCTTTTTCGGCGTCACCTACCTCAAGAAGCATTTTGATGACGTCTTCGTTAGCTCCCCCATGCAGCGGTCCTTTTAGCGCTCCGATCGCACTGGTAACGCAAGAATAAATATCGGAGAGCGTCGCAGCCGTGACTCGTGCCGCGAACGTCGACGCATTCAGTTCATGGTCGGCATGAAGAGTGAGAGCGACATCAAAGGTGTGTGTCATCACCTCATCCGGCTTCTTGCCGCACAAACAGTAAAGAAAGTTTCCCGCGAAGCTGAGATCCGGGTCCGCCGCAACGGGTTGCGCGCCCTTGCGAAGACGGTCATACGTGCTGACGATCGTCGAAGTCTGCGCCATCAGTTTGACGGCTTTCAACTGGTTCGCTTCCGGCGACATATCGCGGGCCGCTGGGTCCGACAAGCTAAGCATCGATACGGCGGTGCGCAGCACATCCATCGGCAGAGCCGCTTTCGGCGCTGACGCGAGAAATTCTACGACATCTACGGGCAACGCAGAATTGGCCGCCAGGTTCGCCTTTAAATCGTCCAGCTCGTCCTGCTTCGGCAGCTTTCCTTTCCAGAGCAGGAAAACCACTTCCTCGAACGTTGCGTTCTCAGCCAACTCATGGATGTTGTATCCACGGTAGCTAAGGACGCCGTTGAATCCATCGATGTAACAGATTTCGGATTCGCCTGCGATGATGCCTTCAAGACCTGCCGCTGGTGGGGTGCTGGTGCTCATGTGATCTTCCGTTGTATCAGTTTAGGAACGGCTTTCGCAGCTTGCCTACCGTTTGATGAATCATGTTGGACAACGGCGTTTTATTCGGGCAGGAGGGAAACGGCGAGAACCCGACGCCCGGACTGTTTTTTTCAACCCAAAGCTTCTCTTCCTTATCCGCCTTGGCGACCGTGACAATCACACCGGCATTGCAGGACTCACTATCCGTAATCCGCAATGTACCCGACGTGGCATTCGGTCCCCAATCTTCCAGAAATCTGCTGTATTCGTACCCGCGGCAAGGTTTTGCGTCCGTGCATCCCCAGGTGGCGTACGCAGTCTTGTAGTCCTTTGCGCGAACAATGGACAGAAAGTGCTTCACTTCCGAAACCTGGGCCTGATTTTTAAACAAGTACCAGCCTAGAGTGCCGAAAATGAGCAAGAAAAGTACTGACCCGATGAGCCACTTGACGATCGAATTGCGCCGTTCTTCGCCGGCGCCGTACTGATCGAGATAGCTCGCCATTCCTGCCTAAACGCTCCTACTTAACAGGATACGCTTTGTCGTAGGCGGCGATTGCGTCAGTGGTGATCTCGGTTGCCGGCTTGAAGTACACCGTAGTCTGCGAATCGACTACCACGTCGAACCCTTTCTCTTCCGCCAACTTCTT
>CAXSIG010000463.1:0-2709 GCA_964237255.1 uncultured Bryobacteraceae bacterium | reverse complement strand
AGCTTTGCTGAGGATGTCATTGGTCGCGCTCCACATCGGCCTGCAGATCGTCGCTAATACGCTGCAGGTCACGCTGTTTTCGCTGGCCCTGGGTTTGTAAATCCGCCTCTGCTTGAGGCTGCAGTTTCCCCGACCCCAACTGCAATTGCTGTTGAATGGTCTGAAGTTCCTGCTCCAACTTCTGCGCCGCCGTTTGACGCGGCTTGTACTTCGCTTCCATCTCGGCCGAGGCCTTCTTAATCTCCGCCGCTCCAAGTACCGCCTGCTGCAGGTTCACTACAGCAACCTTGGTCTGCGCCGGAAGAGCTTGAGCGAGAGAGAACAGAGCGCAAGCGAACATACCCGTCCTCACTGCTACCGAACTGAACATACGAAACTGGACTCCTTTGATAGTCGAGACTGCCCGCGTTCCCCGCAGGCCGATACTTCTAATTTACTTCTTTTGTGAACATTTGTGAGAGCACCCGTCCGGCGGAGCCGCTAGGGGGGTCAACCCCCAACAATTGCGCGAAAGTCGGCGCGATGTCGTTCACGGTAACCGGGTCGTAATACTTGCCCGCCCGAATGCCGGGACCCATGAAGAGAACGGATACGTGAGTGTCATATTCAAGTGTGGTGCCGTGGGTGGTGCCTCGCGTGCCGCTTCCGAACAACCAGTACGGTTCAAGCATCACAAAGATGTCGCCATCGCGCGAGGCGAAAAAACCATTCTGCACCTTCATGCTGGTGCCGTCCTGGGGAACGGTTCCCTCTAACAACTGTTCCCGTGTGTAGACTCGGGCAATATGCGGCACGGCTCGCAACGCATCCGCCGCCACCCGATTGACTTCCGCGCGGTCCAGTTTCTTTTGAGCGATCAACTCCAGGTTCAGATACGTATTGCTTTCGAACGACTTGAGCACCCAGGCGCCCTTGCCGAATCGTTGTGCAAGCGCGGCATCGATGGCGTTTTCAACCGCTTTCGCCCCTAAACGGCCACCCGGCATTTTGCGCGCCACGTTCACTTCGGGAACCGGAGCCACCCCGTGGTCGGCAGTCAGAGCGACGATTGTGTTCTGCATCCCCACCTCGCGATCCAGCCGGGCAAACAGCTTCTGGAGCAGAGCGTCAGTACGAATTGCCATGTCCTTAACCTGGGGACTATCCGGACCTTCCGCATGGCCGACATAGTCGTTCGAGGAGAAGCTGACGGCTAACAGGTCTGTCACACCACGCTGTCCCAATTTCTCCTGATGAATCGCTTCTTCAGTAAACGACTCGATCAGTTCGTTACCCCATGGGGATGCAGCCAGGCTTTCATTCAACATTTCGCCCGGGCCGAGAAATTTTTTCCCCATCCATTCCCGATGGGCAAACTGGTCACCCGGCCGCCCCATGTTGTACTTCTCCACCCAGCTTGGTAGCGCTTTGAAGTAATACGTACTGCTAACAAAGCTGCCGGTCAGATTGTCGAACCAATACGCGGCGTCCGCCATGCGCCCCACGGGGAGGATTGCCGCCCGGTCTTTCAGGGAAATGCCAATCACCCTGGTCTGGCCGTTGACCATCTTCATTTCGTCGCCAAGAGAGCTCACAAGCAGACGATTCGGCGAGGAAGCGTTTCCCGTGGCCCCCAGTAACTGAAGAGACGTGTCGGAAACGCTCGTCACCGTTGTCGCCGCAGTTCGGTCATACCACTCGTTCCCGATGATGCCGCTCACGGATGGCGTTGCTCCGGACAGCACGGTGCTGTGTCCTACCGCAGTCACCGTAGGGAAGTGGTTATAGTTCGCGTTCGTGTAGACCGCGCCTTTGGTAAGCATCTGAGCCAGGCCGCCGGTGTAGCTTGACCGAAATCTCGTAAGGTAGTCGTAGCGGAATTGGTCCACCACGATCATCACCACCAGCTTGGGCTGTTTTGTCAGCTGAGCGGAAAGCGGGAAAGCCAGAAGAAGGGCTACAAGCGGTAGACGGCACATCTTCGTCAGCGTAACAGGAAGGCGTTACCGAAGAATGAAGCCCGCGTGACACGTCCATCCCGCGGGAGAAAACGGATGCTAGACAAAACAGATGTTCCCTAGCGGAGTTTCCTGCCTGGCCTGCTCTCGATTTTGAACCGAAGCCGTAAGCATCGCGCCGGCATCTGCCGCGATTATAGGTTTTGAGAAAAAGTATCCTTGGCCATGATTGCAACCGAGAGCCCTCAATTTTGCAGCTTGTAGCTCTGTCTCTATCCCTTCGGCCACTACGTCCATTCTCAGGCTTCTGGCAAGATCGACGATCATTCGAATGAAGTCACTGCTTTTAACGGTACTGCCAAGCCCAGTCACAAAGGAGCGATCTATTTTGATCGTATCGAAGGGAAATCGCTGCAAATAGCTGAGCGATGAATATCCCGTTCCAAAATCATCCATACTAAGCCCGATTCCCAGCTCTTTTAGTTGCTGCAGGATATCTGCCGCAAACTCCGGGTTTTTCACTACTGAAGTCTCAGTTAACTCTAAGTCGAGAGAACCGGCTGCAATTCCTGATTCGCCGAGAATCTGGGCCACGTGTTCGACAAGATCCTGCGCCGCAAACTGTCTGCCCGAGATATTCACGCTGACGGATAGTCTTGCGCCAAGACCGCTTCGCTGCCACGTGTGCAATTGCGCGCAAGCAGTTTTCAAAACCATGTAACCCAAAGGAACAATTAACCCCGTCTCCTCCGCCAGGGGAATAAAATCGGCT
>CAXSIG010000462.1:2528-5156 GCA_964237255.1 uncultured Bryobacteraceae bacterium | reverse complement strand
TGGGGAATGCGCTTAGTTTCTCCAATAATTCAGCCGCCGATGCGGGACTGTTTTTTTCCGTTTCCAGACCGAGCGCCGTAGTCGCCTCCATAATCAGAGATCGAGCTCGTTCACTTTCTCCAACCGACACGAGCATACTTGCCAGATTCACGCGAGCGCGAAACAAATCAAGATTGTCTTCAACCAGAACGCGCTTCATAGCAGGAACCAATTGCTCCTGAAGCTCTCTGGCTTGCGCCACCATTCCCCGTTTGTATAACGTCGTGGCTTGGTTGTTAATGGAGATCAGTGTGTTGGGGTGTTCTTCGCCCAAAATACGACGGTATATTTCTGAAGCAGTATTCTGCAACTGTTCCGCTTTCGCATATTCCTCCTGCGCGAATAGCGTTGCGGCAAGATTATTGGATAACTCAGCAATCTTGGAGCTTTCTTCGTCCTTCAAGCGAATTCTGATTTCTAGCGCAAGCTCCTGAAGCCGTCGCGCGCCGGGCAGGTCTCCTGCAACGTACAACATGGTTGCGAAGTTGATGCTCGCTCTCAGATTTTCCTCATCTCGGCTATTGAGTGTCACGCGTTCCGCGGTATCCTCCTCCAACTTCCTGCCGATTTCTCGCAAGTCCTCCTCGAAAGACTCGGCCAAAGCGGTAAAGCGATTTTGAATCCTTCGAGCTTCACCAAACAATCCCGAACGGAACAGTTCGGTCAAAGCGGGCTGGGCCAGTTCTGTCCAGATCCGTTTCAGCGGGATGCCCCTCGACTGCGCAATGGGAAATCGCTCCCAAAACCTCTCGGCCAGAGCCCTGGCTTCATCCGCTGTGTTATTGGTTTTATGAGCATCAACCGCTAATAGTGTTTCCTCTAATGCGGTCTCCTTTACACTAAGACGCAATTGGAACCACGATTCCAAATCCGGCACACCCAAGATAAACTGTTCCGCTAATGCTGCCGGTATTCACCAGATTTGAATAACCGCAAAAGCGGCCAGAGCCTCCCGTCGAAAACTCAGCGCCGCCAGCGTTTCAACTCGTCGATCCTCGTTTGTGAGAACACTCTCGATCCCGGTGATTGACACCACCCGTGCATCGGTTTGACCGAATCGCGAAAACAACTTTTCGATGTTTACAAAAGGTGTGCCTTCAGCCGGAAAGGCAATCTCCATCAGGTTGGCGCCGAAATGCGAACGCAAATCTTCCAGGACCTTTTGTCTGGCACGAGGCGAATCCCACTCCACGCGAGCTAACCCTCGGTCGCGTCGCGCGCACCACAGGACCAGGCGGTCGACGGTGTCCTGGATTGACCCCTCGCTCAAACTTTTACTCGGTGCCGCCGGGATCTTGTGGTCTGAGATGTTCCTGGCCCTTTAGGATATCCACCACCAGGGGATGAACGCCGAACCACACTTCGCCGTTGAACTCCTGAATAGCGCGAGCGCGCAGCAGGGAATACAGAGCTGGGTCGGCGATATCGTGATCGGGTTGCCGCGCATAGACCGCTAACAGCTTGGGCAGCTTCTCTTCATAATTGAGGGCCTTCGGATCGTACGGGTTCTGCGCCAGCTTTCGGCGATAGTCCGCGCGCATCGCCTGGATCGCTCCGGTCGAATCCTCCGGCGCGATCGTGTCTGCCTCCGGATTGCGAAGCAAGGCTCGCTCGCCGGCATCCAGCGCCAGCGCAAACAGATCGCGGAGGTTACCTCCGGACGCAACGATCAGCCGCGTCATTTGGCCGTCTTGAAACAACTCAGGAGACATACGCGCCTCAAGGACAGCTTGAACCGCGCTGCGCCCCGCTATGTGGGGTTCGTGAAGTTTGTCGAAAACCGGCGTATCCGGAATCATGCAGGAGTCGAAAGGAAGGCGGTTCGCGTCCGGCGAATAAGCCAGCCAAACGGGAATCGTGAAGATCATACTCACTCGAAGGTCTTGAAACACCGTGCCGTACTGAACAAAGAGTTCCTGCAGTTGCTGCGGAGAGATTCCCGTCTTGTCCAGATCCTCAATAATCAGCAACCACTCCCTGTGCTCTGCCTCCCACAGACTCCGGTTACACGCGTCAATCAATCGATTACAAAGTGCAACCAGTTCCGGTAAGCGCCGCAGACGATACTCTACTGTCTGCGTACTCCGGTTCGCGGCATACTTGATGTCACCTCTTAGGGCGGCAAAAATTGTTTTCAACCCCGCCCCTGCTTCTGCCGAAACGGATTTCTTGTTCTCGCTCTTGATTAACTTGTCGTCGAACCACTCGCGAATATCTTGAACCAAGCCTTCTGGAAGCGAAGTGGTGAACCGTCCCTCCGTCGAGTCGTTCACTTCGTCGAAAAGCCGAATCATCAGGAGAAGCAGGACATCGAAAATTTTGAAGCTTGCGGGGTTGAGTTCCTCCGCAACGCTCAAGCGCACGCCCCGATGCTGGTCCTTGACTCGAATCAGCAGTCGCGTCAATTCCGTTGACTTTCCTACTCCGGGGTGCCCCATGACGAACGTTCGAAACGGGACCGCATTGTAAGACTGTTGAAGTCTCCGCGAAAGCCGCGCCACGGTGTCCTGTCCGCGTCCCGACGTCATCTCGCGCCGATAAAATAAATCGAAATCGTCTGGTTCGATGAGCGGATAAGGTGTCAGCGTT
>CAXSIG010000462.1:0-2512 GCA_964237255.1 uncultured Bryobacteraceae bacterium | reverse complement strand
GCATCTCTGTATCGATTCTAAACTCCTCTCGCGCAAACTCCGCTTGGAGACAGCCATGCTTACCGCCGAATCAAAAATCCTCGCGGCGCAAAAGTAAACCCGAATTTCTCCTCGCGTTCCGTATCGTGACTGTAGTCGTCCGGATAGCGCGTCGTATATTCTTCGATCGCCTCCCACGGCCCGCCTCCCCAACCCGGCAAAACAGGATGCCCATTCACCAGCCCATCTTCCACCACCACGTAATCGCCAGGCACGGTAACATCGCGCAGGGATTCCAACTCGGCGACCACGTGCTTTTGGGCGTGATCGCTGTCAATCACCACAAACATCGGCCCGCCGATTTGCTGCCGCATTTCGCCAATTGCTTGGGCTACTGAAGGATCTACGGAACTCATCTCCATCCAGCGAATCCTCGAATGCTGCCGTGCTGCGGAGCAAAGTTTCGACAAGCTCAGATCGACACAGAGAACCTGCGATCGCGGATCCACCAGCCCTGCAACCGTCGCGAAAAACAGAGAAGAACCGCCCTGGTAAACCCCGAACTCGACGATCAGCGCCGGCCGAAGAGCGGCGATAAGTTCCTGGTAGTTCCACATGTCCGACACCGATTTCAAACACGGTACGCCCAGAAAATTCGTCTTGGTCCAAACAAGCGAGTCGTAATACCAGCGAAGATAATCCTCGCCCTCTTGATTCACCACGGCCGCCACCCAAGCTCTCCCGCATTGGCGCCGCCCAATGAATGCGGTAATCGAAAATAAAAAATATTCTTTTTATTGAATCGCACTTTGTAATTTTCGTTATTATTACGATATTGGTAAACGCAACCAATTCTTTTAGAACAACAAAGAGGAAACATGTCCAACGGAACGCAGGTCCAAAGCCCCTTGAATCTGAAGTTGACCATCACTGCGGGTCAAAACGCAAATATTCTCACCTATATAACATCGCAATCAGCCACTATCAATGCTGGATTGAATGCGGTAGGTACGGTCCACTTTGCCCGTTTTTTACCGGAACCCGGGTTTACATCCAATCCGCCGACCTCGCAAACCCTGTGGGTCATGACTGAGTACGACGGCAGCTTCGATCAATACATTCAGGACTTCGTCAACCAGATGGGTGGAGTTTTCGATAAATTGTTTTCTTATGTCGTCAGCCCCCCGCCGTTGCCAGTGGCCAGCAATGTCCCAGCTTTCGGCGCGTGGGTCATGGCTAACAATGCGCCCAGTAATCTCTATTCCGCTTATCCGACCTGCACGGTTCAAATGATTCTAGACAGCGGATGCGCTTCGGATTAATCTAGACCGTACCCTGTAGGGAATCGCTGCCCTTCGTGTTTTCGCGATTCCCTTATGAATTGAGGAGCAAAAGATGAAGCATTCCTTCGGCTTATTAATCGCAATCGCGGGTGCCTCGGTGCTTGCGGCGCAAACCGTTCCCCAGGATCCCGCTCCAAATTGCCAGGTGGATCCTACTGTGTTTAAGACTTGGTTCAAATCGGGTACACCTGGCGTGAATGGGCTGGTAAATCCCGCGAACAGTGTCGGGTTTACTTCCTCGAGCGTTTGCGATTTCTACGCTTGGTCGAAACAAATGTTCCTTTGGGTTACGTCCCCAATTGGAGCCTCGCACGTCTTCGATTCCTCGGTCTTCTACGACGTTTCGCCTCCCGATTCCAACGGTCGCCGCGCCTTCCTTCCTCACACCGGCGGAGGCCCTTTCGTTCACACCATGTTGTCCAGACCCGCGAAAGAGGGGCCGCATCACTTGCCCGTCGTTCAAGACAAATCCGGTCAGATGTTCGAAGTGGCGAAACCGTTGATCAACGATGCCGGAAATCGCGTCATTGTCGATGGCAGAGGTAATCTTGCCGAAATTACCCGTATCCTGGTGGCGGGAAACCACAAGCTGGAGTTTCGGGACAGATTTGGCAAGGGAATCGCTCCCTTGGTCGCTCTCACGCCGGCAGCGGACCCCCTATCTACCGATACAGTTCGGACGGCACAGGAGTTTGCCGTCGATGGAATTTCGGTATTCATCGATTCCAGCGGAAACATTATGGACGTGGAACAAGGGCAAGCCGGCAGTTCGGCCGTTTTGGAGTCGCAAAAAAACGGACTGGTCTATTATTCGGCGCTGACGAATGACGTCTACGCCTACTTTTTGACGGGAGTAAAGGACAATGCGCTGGGTGGCAATACCTTTCCAACAACAAACACCGATCTTTCCGCCATTCAAAACTTTGCAGCCGGACACGGGAAACCCAGTTTTGCGGATGCGCAAGCGCGCACAGTGGAACTGAAAAGCTCCTGGATCGAGGTACCAACGGGGGCAAAATCGAACTACATTACCACTGCGGCGTTTGTTCCGACACATGACAAATCGAATCCAAACAAGTGGGTTCCGAACGGAAATCGGAAAGCGACGCTGAGTCTACTTGGCCTGCATATTGTCGGCAGCGTTGCCGGTCACCCGGAGATGGTTTGGGCCACGTTCGAGCATTTTGGCG
>CAXSIG010000461.1:0-5172 GCA_964237255.1 uncultured Bryobacteraceae bacterium | reverse complement strand
ACACATACACTGGGTTCGTTGTACGTCTGACAGCGGGGTTGGGAGCCGGCCAGGAACGCCTGATTGCATCCAACACGCCGACCGTTTTGACGCTCTCCAATACATGGGATATCGAACCGAACGCAAGCTCGCTATTCGTGATCTCGCAAGCCGGGTTTCAGCTCGGGGCTACCGGCCAGGGCAACCGCTTCCAATTTGAAGTGCCGAACCGTGAAGGAACATTCGTGCAAATCCTGGGCCGGTCCGCGAACGCAGCCGGCGGCGAGTGCCCATCCGAAATTTCTCCACTCACACGCTGGAAAATCGGTGGCGCAGGCGTTCGGAATCGCGATGCCGCGGTGCCGCCTCCGCCTGTCTTCGGCGTTAGCTTATCGGACACTCTCAACGGCATTCTCGAAATACAGGCCGTGGGATTCACCACGCTCACCAACACCTCCACGATCGTTGCCGGGACGTTGAGTCTCCACTATCAGGATGAGCTGTCGACTGTCGCGCCACGATTGCTCTCTGCGGCGCTGTCGGCCGACGCTACATCCATACAAGGCACAGCATCCGAGGGTGACCTATTTCGCATCGATAAAGAAGTCATACAGGTTACCGACATCCCGAGTGCGGGAACCGTGACCGTTTCGAGGGGAGTATTCGACACCACGCCCGCCGCTTATGAAGCGTCCCAACCGATGTACTTGCTCGATACTCACGTCGCAACCGTACCCTTCATTCGAAATTTTTTCGGCACGCCCGCGAGCGGAAATTGGACCTACCGAATTCCGCTGGAAAACGCGCGAATCGTCGCAGCGGAATTTTACGTCACGAATTCTGAAGGGAACAGTCCTGTCACGTCACAGGCCTATACAAGAACGCTGGACCGCGGTTTGCGAACCTTATCCGGCGGCCAGTATTCCTTTCAGGTATCCGGACCGCTCGCGGTGGAAGACTTGCCGGTTCCGGAAATTCTCTTGGAGGCCGACCATGTTTTCGGCTCGGTGGTCGCGCACTTGGGCGAACCCGCCACGGGAAGCAGTTCAATTGTCCAACTCACGTTGAACGGAGATGCGGTTTGCACCCTCACGTTCAACGATGGTTCGCAAACGTCCAGCGGCGTTCGCGGCTCCGGCCTTCCTGCCATGCGGTTGGGTGATCGTTTAGGAATCGACATTCAACAAATCGGCGCAACCCTGCCCGGGACGGATCTCACGGTCGTCATAACTATTTAGCGCGGTATAACCGGATCAGTGCTGCTGGCCCAAAATATTTCGAAGGTCTACAAGCTTTATTCCAAGCCTTCGGACCGCTTGAAAGAGTTGACAGGTTGGAAAGGCGCCGAAGCGGTGAAAGAGTTCTGGGCATTGCGCGATATCAACTTTTCCGTTGATCGTGGCGAAATTGTCAGTCTGGTAGGTCCCAATGGCTGTGGGAAAAGCACTCTTTTGCAGATTGTGAGCGGCATCTTAAGACCCACAACCGGCCGCGTTGTTACGCAAGGACGCATTGCGGCGCTGCTCGAATTGGGCGCGGGTTTCAATCCCGAATTCACTGGCGTGGAGAACGTCATTCTCAACGGCGAAATTCTGGGGCATACCCGCGAGTACATGGCGGACATGCTCCCCGCGATCGAACAATTCGCAGGCATTGGCGATTTCATTCATCGGCCCGTAAAAGAGTATTCCAGCGGCATGTACGTTCGCCTTGCCTTCGCAACAGCCATCCATGTCGATCCCGAGATCCTGATTGTCGATGAGGCCCTAGCCGTCGGCGATGCCGTGTTTGCCAATCGCTGCATTCGAAAGTTCGAAGAACTGCGCGAACGCAAGGTCACGATTCTTTTCGTTTCTCACGATCTCGGCCTGGTGAAGCAGCTATCCCATCGTGCGATCTTCCTGCTAAACGGTCGCATGGTCGCCATCGGCGAGCCAAACGAAGTAATCAATCGATACGTCGGCACCGTCCTCAATCAACAAGCGGAAACGGAGCCACCCGCTTCGAACGGCAGGAGCCGTCATGGCGATCGCACCAGCGAAGTGATCGACGTTCAAATACTAAATTCAAAAGGCGAGCAATCGAATGCGGTAGCTGCCGGTGATCGTGTAACAGTTCGCGCCCAAATCCGGTTTCACCGATTCTGCGCAGAGCCCATGGTCGGCATTCTCATCCGGACACGAATCGGCATGGAAGTCTTCGGGACCAACACAAAGCTCGAAGGTCTTCGGCTTGGTTCTTTCGATCCCGATAGCACGCTCCACATCGACTTCGAATTTCCCGCATCGTTCACTCCGCAGTCCTATACCCTCACGGTAGCGACCCAGAACGACGACGGCACCAGTCACGATTGGCTTGACGATGTCGCCGCGTTCGAAGTAGTTTCGGACCTATCCCGCGCTGGCGTAATCAATCTAGAACCGCGAATCACCTGGACGACTGCACCCGCGCTCGTCAATACTGTTTCTGTATGAACCTCGCGCACATTCAGGCCGAACTTCAAAAACAAAATCTAGACGGCTGGTTGTTTTTCGATCATCATGGACGCGACCCCTTGGCCTATCGCATCCTCGGACTCGGTCCGGCGAATCACGTGACCAGGCGTTGGTACTACCTGATTCCCGCGCAGGGCGAGCCGAAAGCTCTGGTACATCGGATCGAACCGAGAAAGCTTTCTAAACTACCCGGCGCGACGGTTCAATACGCGGGCTGGCAGGAACACACTACCGCAATCGCGGATTTGCTGAAAGGCATGCAACGCGTCGCGATGCAATACTCACCCATGTGCCAGATCCCCTACATCGCCATGGTGGATGCGGGCACCGTCGAACTGGTTCGCAGCACAGGATGTGAGGTAGTCAGTTCCGCCGAACTCGTTCAGTACTTCGAAGCCACCCTCGATCGGGAAGGGCTGGACGGACATCTGGAAGCGGGACAACAGGTCGACAAGGTTCGGCGAGAAGCTTTCGACATGATTGCGGAGCGAACGTCGAACGATTCACCGTTGGTGGAAGCCGAAGTAGCCCAGTTCATTCGCTCGCGATTTCTCGACCTCGCCCTTTTGAGCGAGAACGGACCAACGGTCGCCGCGAATGCAAACTCCGCAAATCCTCATTACAGCCCACGTGACGAGGGAAGCGCCAAAATCAAGAAAGGCGATTTCATCCTGCTCGATATGTGGGCTCGCCTCGATAAACCAGACTCTGTTTTTTACGACATCACATGGACCGGCTACTGCGGCCTCAATGTCCCGGAGCGCATCGAGAAAGTCTTCAACACAGTTCGCGATGCACGCGATGCGGCAATCGGTCGCGTTCAGTCGGCGTTTGCGGCACACGAAGATCTCCGCGGCTATCAAGTCGATGATGCCGCCCGCAGCCACATCCAAAGCCAAGGCTTCGGCGACTACTTTGTCCACCGCACCGGACACTCCATCGGAACCGAAATTCACGGCAACGGCGCCAATATGGACAATTTCGAGAACCACGACGAGCGCAAAGTTCTGCCTTGGACGTGCTTTTCAGTCGAGCCGGGTGTCTATCTCGATGACTTCGGCATCCGCTCCGAAATCGACATGTTTATTACGGATTCCGAAGCCATGGTGACAGGCGAAATCCAGCGCGAACTGGTTCGGCTAGTCTAAGCCTTTTCAGTCAAGCTTTATCGGTTAATGCCGCAACGCCGGGCAACGCGATCCCCGACAAAAATTCCAGCGACGCCCCGCCGCCGGTCGACATGTGCGAAATCCGGTCCGCGACGCCCGCCGTCTTCACAGCCTTTTCCGAATCGCCGCCGCCGACAACCGATACCGCATCGGAATCCGCCACGGCGTGAGCTAATGCCATAGTCCCGGCATCGAACGGCGGCATTTCAAACACACCCATCGGTCCGTTCCAAATGATGGTCTTGGCCTCCCGAATCGCCTGCTCATAAAGCTTGACCGTTTCGGGACCGATATCAAGTCCCATCATGCCCTCGGGAACATCCTCTTCCACACGGCTGTCAACTCCGGCCTTGAACTCCGACGCAACCACGTGATCCACAGGCAGGCTGATCTTCGCGCCAAATTCTTTCAGAAGATTGGCCGCCAGATCCAACTTGTCGTTCTCCACCAAACTCTTCCCCACAGGCTTGCCCTGCGACTTCAGGAACGTATAAGCCATCGCCCCGCCGATCAAAATCCGATCCACGATCTTGATCAAATTCTCAATCACCTCGATCTTGTCCGAGACCTTTGCACCGCCCAAGATCGACACGCAAGGACGCTCCGGGTTCTGCGTCACCATCGTCAGGTACTTCAACTCCTGTTCCATCAACAACCCAGCTGCGGCCTGAGGGACAAACTGAATCATCCCGACCGTCGATGCATGCGCGCGATGCGCCGTTCCAAAAGCATCGTTCACGTACAGGTCGCATAAGCCAGCAAGTTGCTTCGAAAAACCGGGGTCATTTGCTTCTTCTTCCGGATGAAAACGAAGGTTCTCAAGCAACAGCACCTGCCCAGGCGCAGGCTTCATCGCCTCCACGTCAGCACCCACGCAATCGAGTGCCATTGCAACTTCCTCCCCCAACAACTCCGCCAGGCGAACCGCGACAGGCTTCAAACTCATCTCGCTATTCGGCTTGCCCTTAGGCCGTCCCAAGTGCGACGCAACAACCAGCCCCGCACCCTGTTCCAGCGCGTATTTCAGCGTGGGAATGGCCGCCTGGATGCGCTTATCGCTGGTGATCTCCTGGCCCCCCGCGGCTAGCGGAACGTTAAAGTCGACACGGACAAAAAGACGCTTTCCTGAAAGCGCAAGATCGCGGATGGACAGTTTATTCATTTCGAAGTTTCGAGCTTAGCAGCTTGCTCGAAAGTGAACGCATGCCAACCGCTGCATAAGCTTCCACAAGCGCGCCTGCCGCGGGTCCAAGAAGCGGCGCCGCCACGCGACACCCGCTCAGCTCCAGCAACGCCCGATACCGCTCCAACACCGCGGCGCTCGCAAACACACCTCCGACGTATGAACAGGTCACCGTCTCTTCATCGCCCCAAAGCTGCCGTCGCACCGCCAGCGCGATCGTAGCCAACTCCTGCGCCGCTCCCGCTAAGATTTGAATCGCAATCGGGTCACCCTCGGATGCGGCCTCATCCACATACCGCGCAAGCGCCGCAACAGAAGAGCGCGGCCAATCCGGCGTATAAAAACG
>CAXSIG010000460.1:0-5202 GCA_964237255.1 uncultured Bryobacteraceae bacterium | reverse complement strand
AACGGAAAAGAAGTTTGACGTACTCCAGCGCGTCGATACCCTGCAGGAAGCCGAATACTTCCGCCACGGCGGAATCCTTCCGTACGTGCTTCGCCAGTTGGCGGCAGCCTAGAGAATCGACATGTTAACCGCTGGAATCGTCGGCTTGCCGAACGTCGGCAAGAGCACGTTGTTTAACGCCGTCACACAAACGCGAAAAGCGATGGCGGCGAATTATCGCTTCTGCACCATCGAGCCGAATCAGGGCGTAGTCACCGTGCCGGATTCGCGCCTGGACGTTTTATCGAAACTCAGCAAGTCGCAGAAGACGGTGCCGTCCGTGTTCGAGTTCGTAGATATCGCGGGTCTAGTCGCGGGTGCCAGCAAAGGCGAAGGTCTGGGCAATCAGTTCCTCGGACACATTCGCGAAGTCGATGCAATCGTCCACGTGCTCCGCTGTTTCGAAAACAGCGATATTGAGCACGTGATGGATTCGGTGGATCCCATCCGCGATATCGAAGTCATCAACACGGAACTGATACTTGCCGATCTCGATAGCATCTCGAAACGGCGCACCCGTCAGCAAAAGGTAGCGAAGTCGGGAGACAAAGCGGCCCAGATCGAAATAGCGCTGCTGGACCGCTTGGAAGCGCATCTTAACGATGGCCAACTCGCTCATAGTCTGGAAACTTCAGCGGAAGAGAAACCGCTGATCAAGCCCCTCTTCCTGCTCACCGCGAAGCCGATGCTTTTCGCCTGCAACGTCGCCGAAGACGAACTCGCCAACCCGGATGGCAACCCGTGGGTCGTCAAAGTCAAAGAATACGTAAAGCATCACCACGGCACGCATGTGGTTGTTGTTTCCGCGGAAATTGAAAGCGAGCTGGTAACGCTGCCTCTCGAGGAACAGGCCGAGTACCTTGCAGGGCTGGGAGTAGAGCAATCCGGCTCCGGTGTTTTAATCCAGGAAGCTTATCGACTCCTTGGCCTTCGGACCTACCTCACCACGGGCGAAAAAGAAACGCGTGCCTGGACCATCCATGCGGGGGACAAAGCACCGGTTGCCGCCGGCGTGATCCACTCCGATTTCGAAAAAAGCTTCATCTCCGCGGAGACCATTGCCTTCGCGGATCTGGTGGCGGCCGGTAGTTTCGCCAAGGCGCGCGAACAAGGCAAACTCCGGACGGAAGGCAAAGAGTACGTAGTTCAGGATGGCGACGTGATGGAGTTTAAGACGTTTCTTTGATTTCTGCTGGCTTCGTTGCTCCCACACGGTTGACGTGCAGAACCAAGTCGCCCTCGGAGCTAACCTGGAAGGCGGTGTCGAAGCGCGCGCCCCAGACCACTTCGTCATGGGTATAGGAGTACCTGACATGCACAGTCTGGCTGAACGTCTCGTCGAAGCCTTTGATCAGGATAAGAACTTCCGCCTGCTCGCGTTTAAGGTCCTCGGCGGTCTTGCCCCATAGCGGACTGTTCTCATCGATCGGATGCACCACCGTCCAGGTCAACGGGAAGAAGTAAACGCTGGACCGTTCCAGGCGCAGGACGTCGAAATCGCGCTTAAGACCTCCATCCGTGTCGTCGACGGTCATCAGCATCACTTTGGCTTCGATCTCCATCAGGCTGTTGGTCCGCTGATTGGCAATCCGGAATTGCAAGCTGGTGATGCCGTTATAGGGCGCGATCAACACCGAATCGCTGAACGCGATCTTCGCCGAAGGACGCGACACACGGCCTACCAGCAAGCCGGTGACGACCGCGAAGCCCATCAAGCCCAGTAGCGCCTCGATCGATGCCAGCGCATTCGCTCCCATCCCGACCGGGGTGATGCCACCGTAACCCACCGTGGTCAACGTCTGTGTGCTGAAGAAGAACGCGCTTAGAAACGAGCGGAACGGAGTGGAACGGTCAGCCCCCTGCAGCTGCCGAATTCCTACTGCGCAATAGAAACCGGCGAATAAGAAATTCACTAGAAAGTAACAAATCAGAATCAAGGACAAAAACCGGCGCCAAGGCAGCTGCACCAAGTTGGAATAGAGATTGGCGTCGGACCATCTCGCCCCCGTTCGGCGCACGTTGAAAGTACCGTCTTTATTGATGGAACGGCGAAGTTTCCCCCCATACTGACGAGTAAATCCGGGGTCGAAGGAATCGTGGGAAGAAGCCTTGCGCCGCGTCATTGGTCTAGTAATTTTACTAGTTGTGCGTCAGAATGAAAGAATCCTCGATGCGCGTTGCGGATTACATCATCGGATTTCTTGAAGAGGGCGGTTGCGACGCCGTCTTCCTGGTAGCCGGTGGATTCGCGATGCACATGAACGATGCCTTGGCGCGCTCCCGCAAGCTCCGCTACTTCTGCAATCATCATGAACAGGCTAGCGCAATGGCGGCGGATGGCTACGCCCGTCGGAGCGGAAAACTGGGAGTCGTGATGGCTACCGGCGGCCCCGCTGCCACCAATTTGGTGACGGGCATTGCCGAAGCCTGGGTGGACTCCATTCCCCTGCTGTTTCTCACCGGCACCAACGCTCGCGCGCAAACCATTTGCGGTTCCGGCATCCCGGAGTTACGCCAATTTGGATTCCTCGAAATCGACATTATCCCCATCGTTCAGTCGATTACTAAGTATTCGGTTTCGGTGCACGATCCTCAATCCATCCGATACCACCTGGAGAGAGCGCTGCATCTAGCGACCAGTGGGCGGCCCGGTCCGGTTTTAATTGAAGTTCCGCTGGATGTACAGGGCGCGGCGGTTAAACCGGAGGATCTGCTCGAGTATCTTCCGGAACCAAAACTCACAACCGGAAGCGATGTCACCACCAACGCAATTCGTATCGCCGGACTTCTCAAGACTGCACACAAACCGCTGATCCTCGCCGGCCACGGAATCCGCTGCTCCCACGGGGAAGCTGTCTTTCAGAGTCTGGTCTCCCAACTGGGAGTGCCGGTTGTGACCACCCAGTTGGCGAAAGACATCCTTCCCTACGAACACCCGCTCTTCACCGGTCATCCGGGAATGCGCGGCGACCGAGCCGGAAATTGGGCGGTGCAGAACTGCGACCTTCTCCTCTCCGTCGGATCCAGCCTGCACAATCAAACCACAGGCTACGACCTCAGCCGTTTTGCGCCGAAGGCCACCCGCATCCAGGTAGATACCGACCACGCAAACTTGGCGCGCGCGAAAGGAATCGAGCTCCAGTTCCGCGCCGATTGCGCTGAAATGATCGCGGCCCTGGAGAGTGTCGCGCACGAAAGGCCTTTGGATAGTCATGAGCCGTGGTGGCGGGAATGCTGCGTGAAAAATCGGTCCTATCGAACGGAGGAAGAACCGCATTTTCTGGAGCCTCCGGACGGACCCGCAAGCCTGTACGAAGTAGTCTGGGAAGTAAACCGAAGGGCACCGACCAACGCAACCTTCTTGACCGATTCCGGCCAAGCCAAAATGATTGTCGGCCAGTCGCTTCAACTCGGGGCCGACCAGCGCTACTTGGCAAACGGCGGATTGGGCGGTATGGGCTGGGCGCTGCCGGCTGCCATCGGGGCCGCTCTAGCGGATCCTGAGATCATGATCGTGGCCTTCATCGGCGACGGGTCGCTTCAAACCAACGTGCACGAACTACAAACGCTGAGCTACCTGAATCTAAACGTAAAAGTGATCGTGATTGAGAACGGCGGCTATGCCTCCATTCGCGCTACGCAGAACCAATACTTTGGCGGTGTGGCGATCGGCGCGGACTCCAGCAGCGGTGTCCCGCTCCCGCCCACAAACGCCATCGCAGCAACTTACGCAATCTCATATGTTCACAGTCCCGACCGGAACTCTCTAGCATCTGCGCTACAGTCCGCGTTTGATACTCCCGGGCCTGTAATCTGCGCCGTGGAAACTCAACGGGAACAGAAGATTGTGCCGTATGTGGCATCGCAGAAGCTTCCCGACGGAAGCATGAGTTCAGGGTCGCTGGACGATATGGCTCCAGCTTGGTCAGTTTAAGCCAAACGATCTACGCTGCCACCAGTACGTTCTCCGCATGGTATGAGGGTTCTGGTACGGGGTCACCGTCGAGACGCAACCCTTCGATGTGAAATGCGATTGCTTCGACAATTAATTGCCGAGCCTCTTCCAAACTGTCGCCGACGGCGATGCAGCCGGGAAGGTCTGGAACAGAGGCACCCACACTGGTCGGTCCTTTCTCAAAAATCACCGCATATTTCACAGTCGAATGCCCGCCTGTTTTATTATGCCTTTGAAAGTGCCGACCGGAACATCTCTCCCTAATTGACCCGGAACGGTCACTTTGCCGGATTTCAACGGATGCTTGTACTGCCGATGACTGGTGCCTTCGTGTCTGTACAGGCGCCATCCGTCATGCTCTAGAACTTGAATCAAATCGCGAACCTTCATGTGTATCCGCGAAACCGGCCCAAAAGGGGCCTACTTAATCTTCGAAAAATCCGTCGGTGACATAAAAACGCTGTCCACCTTCGAAACAATCTTCCCGTTCGCTTCCGAATCGGCTGCTACTTTCTTCCATTCCGGGTCGTTCCGAAAATCGTCCCAATTCTTCTTCGCCGCGTCGCGCGACTCATGCGAAATGATGTAGATCAGCGTGTTCTCAGAGCGTGGCGCGTCCTGCGGTACCCAATACCCAATGCTGGTCATGTGGTGCTTGTCGAAGATGCGCGTCGTGTGATCGCGAAAGCGCTTCTCCAGATCGGGCAGCTTGCCCTCCAGCGTCGTGTAAGTTCGGAGTTCGAAAACCCGCGCGTTCGTTTCGGCGTGAACCATGCCTAACCAGTATGCTGCGGGCAGCAGGAGTAGCGGGAGCAGTTTGCGCATGTCTTCTATAGTAGTGAATTGGAAGCGCTCCAATTCCCCGCCGGTTTCGATTTCCTGGTCGATCTCACTGCGGTCGATTACCCGAACCGCTCGCCCCGCTTCGACCTCATCTATGTTCTCTACAGCTTCGAGCGCAATGAACGAACGATCGTGAAGACGCAGGTCGACGACGCCGCGCCCTCGGTAACTCACATCTATCCTGCGGCCAACTGGTTGGAGCGTGAAGTCTTCGATATGTTCGGCATCCGCTTCGAAGGCCATCCGAACCTGAAGCGCATCCTGATGCCGGAAGGTTGGGAAGGCCATCCCCTGCGCAAGGAGTATCCAATCGCGCAGCCCGACGAACGCTGGATCGCCGAAAACCTGGCGATGCGTTGACGTCG
>CAXSIG010000459.1:0-5210 GCA_964237255.1 uncultured Bryobacteraceae bacterium | reverse complement strand
AGGCGTATAAGGTGGGGGGGGGTATGCCGCGCGACTTCAAATTCGCCCCGTTTTGGGCGACGCACGCGGAGTTGTGGGCGCCACTTGCATTCGGGGACCGAGTTCAATCGCGTGCCAGTAACAGTCTTCGCATCTTCGCCCGACTGAAGCCGGGGGTGTCGTTCGGGGAGGCGCAATCCGATATAGCGGTGGTGACCAAACGATTAGAGAGTCAATACCCAGGCACGAACCGCGCTATACGAGTGACTCCCTTGCGGCAAAACGTCGTCGGCAAAATAGAAATGCCGTTGTTGACGCTGCTGTGCGCATGCGGATTTGTCCTTCTGATCGCCTGCGCCAACGTGGGGCATTTATTGCTGGCGCGCATTTCCGACCGGCAAGCGGAGATTGCCCTGCGAATGGCACTGGGCGCTGCGCGCAGCCGTTTGGTCCGGCAGTTTCTTACAGAGAGTTTACTGCTTGCCACGCTCGGGTCCTCAGCCGGTCTGTTGTTAGCGCTCTGGGCGACAAAGGCACTGGTCGCGCTCAGCCCCGCGAATATTCCCCGAATTGAGTCGGTGTCTATTGACAGCCGAGCCACGCTGTTCCTGCTTGGCATCACAGGGCTGACCACCTTTGTTTTTGGACTCCTCCCAGCGATGCGCGCCACCGTCGGTAACTTGCACGAAACGGTGAAGCAAGGCAGCCGGAGAGGCACCGATTCCGTAGACCGGAACCGGCTCCGCGACTTTCTTGTGGTCTCGGAGTTCGCAATTGCCGCGATGCTCCTGATCGGCGCCGGTCTGATGATCCGAACGTTCATTACACTGCAATCGGACGAACCCGGTTTCGATCCGCACGGGATGGTATCCATGGTCGTATCGGTTGCCGGGTCCAGTGAGGCGGAACCAAATCGACGCGAAGCCTTTTACCGCCAGGTCATTGATCGGACTCGAAAGTTCCCCGGCGTAACATCGGCAAGCGCGATCAATCACTTGCCGTTAGCGGGAGATCTATGGGGAATGTCGTTTGCCATCGAAGGACGACCGGCGCCGCGTCCCGGTGAATCGCCGGTTGGTGTATTCCGCGTAGTCATGCCTGGATATTTCGAAACGATGCGGTTACCTGTGGTGCGCGGCCGTTCGATCGCAGATACGGACGATGCTCGCGAGTCCGGCGTGTTGGTGATCAACGAACAAGCTGCCCGCCGCTACTGGCCTGGCGAAGACCCGATCGGGAAGCGCGTTACCTTCGATGGTAAAAACGCCGCCACACGGCAGTGGCTAACGGTTATCGGCATTGCGAAGAATGCAAAGCAGTCGGACTGGGCAGCTTCACCTGATCCGGAGGTGTATTTGGCGGGGCTCCAAAACCGTGACTTCCTGGGGGCACCCGGTTCTCACATCAGCTACATCACATTGGTAGTGCGCACGACCAACGATCCCGCCGCTATTGTGCCGGCCATCAAGCAAATGGTTTGGTCAATTGACTCCAATCTGCCGATCTCAGATGTTTTCACATTGGACCGTGTGGTTGCGGACGCCAATGCACAACCGCGCTTTGAAATGGTTTTACTTAGCGTTTTCGGAGGGATTGCACTGCTGTTAGCGGCCGTTGGAATTTACGGCGTAATGAGCTATTCGGTGGCCAGGCGCACGAACGAAATCGGGATACGTTTGGCGCTTGGGGCGGAAGGATCCGGAGTGATTCGCATGTTGCTCAGGCAAGGTCTGGGACTTGCGATCGTCGGGGTAGCCGTGGGTGTCGCAAGCGCTTTGTTCCTTTCGCGGTTCCTAGCGAATATGCTTTACCGTGTAGAGCCGGTGGACCCCGCAACTTTCTTGGTGGTTATCGGTGTGCTTGCTATGACGGCCTTCGTGGCCATTTACATCCCGTCCCGCAAGGCTGCTCGCATCGAACCTGTAATGGCATTGCGCCATGAGTAAGATTCACCGAACCGATGTTAATCGTCATCTCCGGAACTATCGCCGACCTTCAGGACGGCCAGGAACGCTTCCTGCGGAATGTCTACATTGCCCACGCGCTTCATCCGCTTCTTGCCTTCTTTCTGCTTTTCAAGCAGCTTACGCTTGCGGGAGATATCGCCGCCATAGCATTTCGCCAGCACGTTTTTTCGGATAGCGGAGATGGTTTCGCGCGCAATGACTTTGTTCCCGATCGCGGCCTGCAACGCGATCTCGAACATCTGTCGCGGAATCAGTTTTCGCATTCGTTCAATCAGCAGCTTGCCGCGTTCATATGCGACATCGCGATGGCAAATGATGGAGAGAGCGTCTACCGGCTCACCCGCAATGAGAATGTCCATGCGTACCATTGGTGACACGCGGAACCCTGCCAGAGCGTAGTCAAGCGATGCATATCCCCGTGACGCCGACTTCAACCGGTCGTAGAAATCCAGTACGATCTCGTTGAGCGGCATTTCATAAACCAGCAATACGCGACCGCCACCGATATACTCAAACTTTTTCTGGACGCCACGCTTGTCTTCCAGCAGCGCGAGAATTCCGCCCAGGTACTCCTCGCGTGTAATAACGGAAGCATCGATGATCGGTTCTTCGACGGTCTTGATAATTGTGGGATCGGGAAATTTGTTCGGGTTATCGATCTCATACACATCGCCCTTGGTGTTCGTGATGCGATAACGGACGCCCGGCGCGGTGGTGATGAGATCGATGTTGAACTCGCGCTCCAAGCGCTCCTGAACAATTTCCAAGTGAAGCAATCCCAGGAAACCGCAGCGGAAGCCGAACCCGAGCGCGGTGGAGTTTTCCGGCTCGAAGTTAAACGCGCTATCGTTCAATCGCAGTTTTTCCAGAGCATCGCGAAGCAAGCCGTGCTCATGACTTTCCACGGGGTACAGCCCTGCGAACACCATGGGCTTGATCTCTTCAAAACCGGGGAGCGGCTCTGCGGCGGGATTCTCATGGTCCGTTACGGTATCGCCGATCTTCGCGTCGCTTACCGTCTTGATGTTGGCGTATAGGTAACCGACCTCACCCGCCGACAACTCCTGTGTGGGGGTGGCTTTCGGCGCCTGATAACCGCAGCCTTCCACATCGAAAGTCCTGCCGTTCGACCAGAATCGAATCTTCTGACCCATGCGCATCGTGCCTTGGACAATGCGAAGAAGAATAATGACGCCGCGGTATGGATCGAACCAGGAATCGAAGATCAGCGCTTTGAGCGGAGCTGCAGCATCGCCCTTCGGCGGCGGCACCAGGTGGACCACGGCTTCCAATGTTTCGTGTATCCCGATTCCCTGTTTTGCGCTACAGAGTATCGCGTCGCTGGCGTCGAGTCCGATGAGTGTTTCGATTTGTTCGCGAATGCGCTCCGGCTCCGCCGCGGGAAGATCGATTTTGTTCAGGATCGGGATGATTTCCAGATCGTGCTTCAGCGCCAGGTAAGTGTTGGCAAGCGTTTGGGCTTCGACGCCTTGCGAAGCATCCACCACCAACAGAGCGCCTTCGCAAGCTTGCAGGCTGCGCGACACTTCGTAACTGAAGTCGACATGGCCCGGCGTATCGATCAGGTTCAGCTGGTACATGCGGCCGTCGTCGGCTTTGTAATCGAGCCTTACGGCATGCGCCTTGATGGTGATTCCGCGTTCGCGCTCCAAGTCCATGGAGTCCAGGACCTGCTCCTGCATCTCGCGTTTGGTTAACGCACCGGTTTCTTCCAGCAAGCGGTCGGCAAGCGTGGATTTTCCGTGATCGATGTGAGCAATGATGGAGAAATTGCGGATGAATTCGCGATCCATGCGGTATGATTGGGCGAATCCCAAGTATGGCATATGTCCTTTCGATGCATAGAGTTTGAAGCCGCGAAGGACGGGATTGCCACTGTTATCATCAATCGTCCGGAAAAGCGGAACGCATTAAATCGGGAGGCGATCGCCGAACTGGAAAGCGCGTTCGAGACAATCGCCGGGGCGCCTGAAATACGCGGAGTTGTCCTGACGGGTTCGGGTGACAAGGCGTTTGTCGCCGGGGCCGATGTCGCAGAACTTGCGTCGCTCAAACCGGGCCAAGCTGAACAGGCTTCGCGATATGGCCAGAAGGTATTCCGGCAATTGGAAACGCTCCGAAAACCCTCGGTAGCTGCGATTCGGGGCATGGCGCTTGGCGGCGGGTTGGAATTAGCCATGTGCTGCACGGTTCGATTTGCAACGCCGGGAGCGCTGCTCGGGCAACCCGAAGTGAAGCTGGGAATTACTCCCGGGTATGGAGCCACCCAACGATTACCCAGACTGGTGGGACGCGGCCGCGCGCTCGAGATGCTCCTATCGGCTGAACCGGTTACTGCGGAGCAGGGCCTGCACATGGGATTAATCAACCGCGTAAGTGAAGCTGAAAACTTGATTTCTGATTCACGAGAATGGCTGCTGAACTGTTTGCGCAATGGGGCCTACGCGATCGGAATGGCGATGGATGCCGTGGACTTTGGATTTGAAAGTGGAATGGCAGAAGGGCTTCGCTTCGAATCCGCGGCTTTCGGCTTGGTAGCATCGAGTGTGGACTGCGCGGAAGGGTTAAGCGCTTTCCTCCAAAAGCGCAGCCCGCAATTTACCGGTTCTTAATGCAGATCATCGAAGGCAGTCTTACTTCATCCGCCGCGCACTTCGCCATCGTTGTCGGCAGATTCAACAGCTTTGTGACCGAACCGCTGCTGCAAGGCGCCCTTGATGCATTGAAGCGACTGGGCGTGCCGGATGAGAGCGTGACTGTGGTGCGCGTCCCCGGTTCGTGGGAGATTCCGCTCACCGCGCAGGCATTAGCGAAAACAGGGAAGCACGACGCGATTATCTGCCTGGGCGCGGTTATCCGCGGTGAGACTCCGCACTTCGATTACGTTGCGGGGCAGTCTGCAAACGGATTGGCGAAACTGGCCCTCGATCATGGCTTGCCGATCGTTAACGGCATCCTCACGACGAACACCGTGGAGCAGGCAGTCGATCGCGCCGGCGCCAAGAGCGGAAACAAGGGTGCGGATGCTGCGATGACCGCGGTCGAAATGGTCAACGTTCTGAAACAGGTATCCGCTTAAACTATGGCCTCTCGTCATAAAGCTCGCGAGCATGCGTTGCAGGTCCTGTTTTCCTGGGACGCTCGTAAGTTAACGGCGAAGGAATCGCTCGAGGCGTTTTATGGATCGCTGGCGTCGGAAGAAGCCGAAGCTTGGAACAGCCGCTTCGCGTTTCGGGATCAATT
>CAXSIG010000458.1:0-5213 GCA_964237255.1 uncultured Bryobacteraceae bacterium | reverse complement strand
CCAATTGCAACGTGCTTGCCCGTAACATTGCGGCAAAGCGCCGTCGTTTCGAGCAACGATAAACTGTTGTCAACGCCGCCCCCCGCGTTGTAACGCGTTCCGTGATAAAGGTCCAAGTGGCTAACTTGATCGACAACTAATTCGCAGAAATCATCGACGTGGAGGAAGTCCCGCACTTGCTTGCCGGTCCCGCCGAAACCGATATAGCTTAGCCTGCGCTCCAACGTATGCGCCGCCACCCATAAAGCGATCACTCCTTGGTCCGCTTTCGCCATCTGATAGGGTCCCGTAAGCACACCGAAACGGTCGATAAGAAAACGAAAGCCATACGCGTCGGCATATTCTTCCACCATGTATTCGGCAGCGAGCTTAGTCATGCCGTACAGGGAGCGCGGTCCGTCTAGCGGAAATTCGGTTGTTATTCCGGTAGCCCACTCGCCCGTGACGCGAAACCGCGTTTCGCCTTCTTCGAAAGGCAAGGCGTTAAGCGCACGGTATGGATATACGCGGCTGGTGGAAAGAAACAGGAAGTCGGCCTGCGACCGGCGTGCAAGCTCCAAACAGTGAAAGCAGCCATCGAGATTCGTTTGAATCAGATACTCCGGCGACCCGCCGTATCCCGCCTGCGCGGAAGGCTCCGCGGAGCACTCCACGATTAAATCCGGTTCCGGCGCAAGCGAAAGGAGATCGGAGAGAGAGCGAACGTCCCCGTGAACGAAATCGATTCCACCTGCGCGCAATCGCGACAAGTTCAATTCGGACCCGCGGCGCTTCAGATTGTCGAAGGCGGTAACGCGGGCGGCGCAGCCCTCCCGGCGCAACGCAAGACACAAAGCCGCGCCCGCAAACCCAGCCCCGCCGGTGACGAGTGCGTGCTTATACATTCGGTCTGACACGCATAGATTTTCGGTGATAGTCGCCGCGGGATAAGGTCTTTTCCAGCCAAAGATACAGGATGATGAACAGATAGCGGCTGCCCATTTCTTTGAGCTTCAGTTTCGATACGCCGTGTTTCCGATTGGTCCAGGAGATCGGAATGACTTGAAACGTAAACCCGCGAACAATCGCCTTCAGAGGCAGTTCTACGGTGAGATTGAAGTGTGGCGAAATGATGGGGTACATCGCTTCAATTACCTCGCGACGGTAGCATTTGAAGGCATTCGTGATGTCGTTATATCGCAATGCGAACAGGACACGGATCACGAAGTTCGCCATGCGATTAATGACAAGCTTGTGCTTCGGGTAATCTACGATTCGGCTCCCGCGAATAAATCGCGACCCGAACACGCAGTCGGCTCCCGATTCGCGAAGGGTGGTGTAGTACCGCACAAGATCGGACGGACTATCGGACAGATCCGCCATCATGATCGCGATCACATCTCCGGTCGCAACCTCCAGCCCTGCGCGGATGGCCATTCCGAAGCCGTTCGGGCCAGTATTTGAGTACAAACGTACCTCAGAGGTTTTCCGCGTGTAGGCAGAGACAAGTTCCGCTGTTTCGTCGGTGGAGGAATCGTCTACAACAACAATCTCATGTGGAATTCCCGCTTGCTTCAGAGCGCCGGTAATTCCATCCAGCGTTTCGGCAATGCTACCCGCCTCATTACGCGCGGGAATTACGACGGACAGTAAGGGAGGGTTTGGCCGGTCTTCGTTCAGTTCGCCTTCACCATAGTGTTCAGCATCTTTTCCACCCAATCGCCTTCTGAGCTTGTTATAAAACCGACGCTCTCCCGCTTCAGTATTGCTTGCTTATTCACAATCCAATTACGCGGGATACTAAGCGACGGAACGATTTTATCCACGTAAGAGCGCGCGGGAAGCACGGGAAACGTGTATTTGTTCTCCTTCATGAACTGCTCGATCAATCCAGGATTGTCGTCCGTGTTGAAAGTGATTACCTGCACGTCGGAGCGGTCTTTCACCTTTTCGTAAAGCTTCTGGAGAAGCGGGAGTTCCCGTTTACACGGCGCACACCATGTTGCCCACAGGTTTACCAGCGTGACTTTCCCCTGAAGTTTGGTTAGCTGCCATGTGTTTCCATTCATGTCCGCTAATTGAAAAGCGGGTAGCAAAGTGTTTTTGTCCGTCCACTCTGAGTGGGTAGTTGCAACAGTGATCGCCACCGGTTTAACCGTTTCGACATTCGCCAACCAAGCGTCCCAGGCCGCCGGAGTACCACCAAGATTCGTCCAAAGTGTCTTTGCCTGACGCGCGATGTAGTTCTTATCCGGTGGCATCGACGATCGGCGAATTTGATTCTGATAGTAAGTCAAAGCATCCAGCTTGTGACCTTGCTTTTCGGCTATCTGACCCATCCTGTTCCAATAGGAGGAGTAATTATCGCCCCACATTCTCTTATCGAAATCGTTGGATTGCTGGTCGGGCTTGTGTTCGTCCAACTGCTGCCGCAATTCAGCCAAAGCGTCCGATGATTCCTGCATCCGACTCAGTTTTAGGTAAGCCTCCGAAAGCGCAAAGTAGCCGGAGATGCGGGTCATCAACTGAATGTTTCCCGCTCCCTGAGACGGAACGGGATAAAGATCGGAAGCACGTGCCGGCGCTGGTGTCTTGTCAATGTCGGCGAGGCCTTTTTTCACGAGTTCCGGGACATCGTCCAGATGCATGTTGCGTTGGACGTATACCGTGGCAATCCGGAAATCTGTGGACGCCCCCGGAGACGCTTTCTTCAGACCTTCCGCAGCGCTTTCCACTTCGGCATCCGATGTATCGCGATTCATCTGCAATGCCGTGATTCTCTGCGACCATGCATGGGAATCGTTTGGCCACTTGGCAACCCATTCGCCCGTGACATCCAGGAACGCCTTGTTACGCGCCTCGAATGCGGACGGATCGATCTTGCCAGCGGCATCGGGCTTCGGGTAAGGATGCGCCGTCTGCCAGTCCATTGACACCTTGATCGATTCACCTGGGTCGGCGGAAGCGCCGGAGGATGGATGTTTCGCTTCTATCCACTTCGTTCCCTCCGCATCTCCGGCAAGCTTATAGCCCTCTCGCAAAGCGGATCGCAGAGTTGACGGAGAAGTAGATCCGCCCGATTCATCTAACGCGCGAAGCATGGCGAGATCGGCCCGAATCGATTCTCGAACGCGCGCGAACTCGGGGGCCGGATTGGATTGAAATTCAAGCATCCACAACGTGCGGTAATTGCCGATTGCCAAATCGTCTGTGCGAGCGGCTAACAATGTTCGCAGCCGCGCCGCGTTTGTCCGGACAAACTCAGCATCGTCCATGCGTTCCAAAAGATGGAATCCCTCGAACCCGCTCGGACAAGCGGCCATCCATACCTTGAGATTGGCTTTGGCCTTTTCAGCGTCCTTGAAATTGGGTGCGCGATAGATCTCTGCCAGAGACAGCCGGGCCGGCGCGTAACCGGAGTCCTTTGCAATCGCCTGATCCAAAGTTTCGATTGCGGCAGGAGTTTTGGTGCCGATCAAAACGCGCGCATACAAATAGAGATATTCCGGGTCGCCGGAATGCTTCGCGAGAGCGGCTTTGTATTCGTCTATAACGGCTTGTTGATAAACCAAGCCTTGCCGAAACGCGTCCTGATAAGTGCGATTGGCCCAAAGATCGTTCGGAAATTTGGCCAGAACGGAACGGGTAAACTCGATCCGATCCCTGCCGAGCGAAGCTTTTTCCGCCGGTCGTTTGAAAGCTTCACGCACTTCCGCGGGAGCCTCGCACAAGTTAGTTGCTGAAACCGCGGGGAGTGCGAGAAGAAACAAAAGGAACTTAGACATCGTTTCGCTCCTGCTCGAAATTCTATCTCACATATCTTATGTGGCCGCCACTGCGCACGCGAACGCATAAGTGACATTTGCATTCGTAATATCGCCGTGGTCCTTGATCAGGCCGCCCGAACCATCCAGATTCGTTATAATTCCAGTCTTAAAGTTGTAAGCATCGCCAGATTGCGATAAGTCGTGTAACTTCAACGCTACCGACTCCGGAGTCAACTGCGTCCCGCTACGACCCAATCCACCAAAGCGATCATTGCCGTCGCCAAAAGCCTCCGTCGCGTTTTGCACCAGAACGGCGGTAGCTGTGTACGCATCGGCCACCACGCTGTCCTGAGCGGACCAAGTCGCAATGAATGGTCCTTTCACAACCTTCTTAACGATTACGTCGCGATAGAAGCCCACTTGCCCGATGCCGTTATTGGGGCTGAATCCATAGTGGGAGAATGCGCCTTCCAGAAGAGTTACTGAATCCGGTTGCACCATCGGATCGCCGGTAAGCGCTTTTACACACGATGCAATTGTGCAAGCTCCCAGACTGTGTCCGATCAGTTGAATTTTGAGCGCGGGTTTGGCGGTCTTCAAATCGCGAACCGTTTTCGCTACTCCGGTCTTACCGACTACGCTGCCGCGGTTTTTCATCGCCAAGAACGTCGTGAGATTGATAAACGTATCGACTCCGCCCAGGATCGAGCCAAAAAACGAGCCGACCGATTCGACGCTTCCTTCGGACGATACATCGTCGAAGTCGTCGGGATCGCTCACTCCGCCGTCGCCGCGATTGGTCCCGCTTTGGATATTTTGCGCCGGGATCGTAGTGCTCTCCTGAAGCTTCTGAAACATTTCCGACCCTTTCTGTTCCTCGACTAGGTCGATGCCCTCTGTCGGGTCGAGCTGTTCTTTTGGCAAGCTGGCCAACACCAGTTGGGCGAATTTGTCCTGCGTCTCGCGATCGTCATCCAACGTCGGCAAAAGCGCGATTGCTTGATCAAGCGACGCGGCCTCTGCGGGCCCCGTGTCTTTCAGGTCTTCGAGCTTCTTCGTCATGGTGGGGAGCAACGACGGAAGCGGCGACAAGACGTCGTCATCGTCAACAGACTGCGTAGAACCCTCAGCCTTCGGGGCGCTCCCGAAAGTCTCCGGCAGTGGCTTCGATGGCCAGAAAATCGCCGCGACAATCATGTCCCGTCCAGCGAGTTTCTTAAACTCGGGGCGCGCCAGGTTGGTTCGAAGCGTGCCGAGGAAGGCCGTGTACCACGTGGTGGCATCCTGCATGTTATTGCGGAAGCCGTGAACCATATAGATTACGTCGGTCGCCGTTGCGGCTCGTTGTTGCAAGGCCGCGAATTGCGTTGGGTCCGTCAGGTTCCCATTCGCATCGAAACTAAGGGGCAAAAAATCGAATCCGTTAACAGCGGGCATTCTTATCTCCTCAAGCGGTCTATACCGACT
>CAXSIG010000457.1:0-5214 GCA_964237255.1 uncultured Bryobacteraceae bacterium | reverse complement strand
GCTTCGAATGTGGACTCCGTCACGTACAGATCGGGCTGATCGCGAAACGTGGTCGCCGTCATCAGGATTACGTTGGCGTCTTTGGCCTTCGTTAGAGCCCGATAGGACTTCGGTCCCATGATCAGCTTCTTCGCGGTCAACCCTTTCTCTACGCGCGGGAGCGAATAGAAGCCGGTATCGCGTGTGTCCAGATTTTCAGCGTGTAAAAGCAGAGGCTTTGAAGACTCGATCCCGCGCTCCTCCTCGTCTTCGGCGCGGTCGAGCTGCACCACGCGAAACTGCATGCGCGATGCGGCGCCGTCGGTGAGACGCTCAGCAATCTTGCCATCGGGGGATACGGACCAAATATCGTTGCGATCGGACAGCAGGACGCGGCTGCCGTCTTTCGTCCAACCAGCGTTGCCAAAGGAGGGCATGGCATCCGGCGTATCGTGCTCGTCGTTGAAAAATGCTGTGGGGATGCGGCTCGTGAGATCCACCGGTGAACCACCCGGCACGGACATGGTGAACCATTGCTTATCGGCGTACCAGAGTAAGTGCTTGCTATCGGGAGAGAGCACGGCTCCTCCAATGGCTCCTTGTCCGCCGCCACCGCCATGAAATTGTTTGAGAATCAGGTTGCGGTTGCCCGTTGATGTATCGACTATATAAATGTCCGAGTAATTGCCGTCGTAGTCGGACATTTTGCGGTAAGCGCGATCGTCCATGCCTACGGCGAAACGGCCATCGTCGCTCGGAATGACGGCGTTCATCGTGGGATCGGCGAGTTGCAGAAACTTCTTGTCGGCAAACGAGTAGACCGCTCGGTAGGACCTGGCCTTCTCTTGCGCAAGGAAGCGAGGCGCCTGGTCCGGCCGCTGTTCCTGCGGGCGGCGTGCTCTCAGCCTCCGCAACAAGCGGAGCCGGAGCGCAACTGATGAACAACCGGGAGCCGTCGCGCGAGAAACTGATTGGCCCACGCTGAAACACTACGAAGCCATTCTGGAAGCCCGGCGTGGCGGCAGAGACGATTTCGGTGGGAGTTCCTGATCCTCGCGTCCAAAGAAGACGAGCTCGCGCTGCTCCCGATCCCACGTGGGTTTAACGTAGTGACCCTTACCTGCGACAAGAGTAGTGGCTGCGCCGGTAGTGCCGGGAACAAATGTGTAGACACCATTGCTTTCCTCCTTCTTGGAGGAAACGGTGAAGACGAGGAGCTTCGAGTCTTTCGCTAAAGTGTATTCCGCCACGTCGACAAAGGTTTGTTCGGCGCCATCGGTTATGCGAAGATCGCGAACAATCAGGTCTGCGCCGATTTTAGGCGCGGCGCCGCCGCGTCCCGTAGCTCCACGACCCGCTCCGCCGCGCCGCTGGTCCAGGCCATCATTCTTTTCTTCAGCAGGGGGTGCGGGTGGAGTGGTTGCCGCGGCAGCTTTTGGCTCTTTTAAATACGCGATGAAGCTATCGCCCTTACTGGCTACCTGGTAACTGGCTACATCCGCCGCGCGTTTGCTGGTGGCTGCGGCGACATCAACAAACAACAACCCGCCACGCGGAACCGGCTTTTTATCTTTTTTGGCTTGATCCGTAGCGGCCTTCGATGGATAGGTACTTGAGATCAAATAGTGACCGTCCGCTGTAAACGACAAGCGAACACCACGAGGGGGTGGAGGTCCGGCGGTTGGCTCTTCCGCGGTGGAAGGATCCGGCGCAGGTGGTAAAGCTCCGGCTGATTCGTGGATCTCCTTGCCCGTAGAAAGATTCCGCACGATTACTTCGCCATCTCCTTCTTCAGGAAATTGCGAGTACGCCAGAAACTTACCGTCGGGCGAGAGCACCTGTCCGGCTATGGTTCGCCAGTGGTCGTAATCGCGATGGTTAATAGGCCGCTTGCCAGTAGGGGCTGAGAACACCACCACGGATACAAAGAAGAACGCGAGCACATAGCGAAGCTTTGACATAAGAGTTTCCGATCCTAAATACTATTGCTGAGATCCTACCAGTTCAAACGCCCGCCTAGTACAATGATGCGGTTGTTGTTCGCACTGCCGGCCGCCGTGTAGCGTCCGAACGTGGATGAATCAATGCTGGCATCGATGGTCGCGTTGGTGAAATCCTGATGGTTGGTTGCATTTAGCCAATCGGTCCGAATTTCAAGATTGAAGCGCTCAGTAATCTTGAATTGCTTTGTCAACGCAAGATCGACATCGAAGAAATTCGGGCTGGTAAAGAATGTTTGGGCAAGGCTTCCCAGGGTTCCCGGCAGCGGATTTTGCAGAGTGACTCCGCCTGGGCCCACTTGAGCAAAGAGAGTACTTCTGGATGCGATGGATGGCGTAAGAAGACTGCTGTTTGGGTCGGCGATCTGCTTAAATCCACAAAGGTAGCAAGCGCCGCGCCCATCGAACTGAAGCCCTCCCGTGCTCTTCGGAAGCGAGCCCGTGACATCGGGAGTCTGGCCCGTGGTGAATTGAGTGAATGTCGAGACCGGCGCCGTCACGGTGAACGGCACGCCCGAAGTGTAGGTAAGAATGCCGCTCAGCTTCCATCCGCCCAAGGCACCGTCCACCCAGCGATTCGCGTTTCTTATCATCGCCCTATCCTTTCCAAAAGGAAGATCGTAGATACCGTTGCTCTTGAACACGTGCGTCCGGTTGAACGTCATGATCCTCTTATCGAAGCTGCGATTCTGAGGGTTGCGGTAGTTGTTGTCGTAATACTGCGTGGAACCGAGCTCATTTTCTCCAAGCGCTTTGCTCCATGTGTAGTTGCCCTGATACACCCACCCATGGCTGAAGCGTTTCTGGAATTCTACCTGGAGTGAGTGGTAGGTGGAGTTGCCGTTGTTTCCGACAAGATAGACATTCGCGAACTGTGGGTTCGTGACGAAGAAATTCTGCGGAAGGCCCGCCTTGGCAAGGAGACCTCCATTTACATTCGTGAGGAGCGGAGTGCTGTTGAGATTGTTCGCGAACGCGCCGACGTTGCCGTTGGCTAAATACTGAGCGAAGGTGGAGTTGGACCGAACGTAATCCGAACCGCGGACCGTTGTGCCGTCCACCACACCTTGACCGGGGACAGAAAGGCCAGCGAAGAGCTGATCGAAAAGGGGCGACTGGCCACCCGCGCGCGTGACGTTAAACGCATTGAGAAACCCGTTGCTTGATATGACATCCGAGTTCAGATTGACGCCGCTCAACAACTTACTGCCTTTCGTACCCACGTAACGCACGCTAAGCACGGAATCTTTCGAGATCTCGCGTTGGAGGGAGATGTTCCAGTTTTGATAATACTGATTCCTAAGGTTTGTATCGAAGACTCGTAAGGTCTGTGTCCGATCCGTCAGCGGCACCGTCGACAGCGCTTGACCGGGATTGTAGGGTACGCCGACATTCGTGAGGTTCATCGCTCCTCCCGAGGTGTAAGTGATCGTCGTGTTGATGCCCGGATTGCTGCCTACTTCGGTATCGGCGTTGCGCAACGAATTGCGATCGGAAGACATCGCAAAACCGGCGCGAAATACAGACTTGTTGCTGAGCGACCAACTCACGCCTACACCGGGCAGGAACGTATCGTATTGCGATTTATAAATTTGGCCGTCGGGATTGGGTGAGCGTGGTCCGACAAGCTGAAGTTGCGTTAGGGTACCGCCCGAAGCGCCGGGTTGGAACGCTTGGGCATACGAGGTTCCGCTGATTCCAAATGCGCCCGCCGAGCCGCCAACAGGAATGACGGCTTTGCCGTTTGCTTCAAACGGTGGGCTGTAGTATTCGTAACGTACTCCTAGATTCAACGTCAGCCTTGGGCTAACTTTCCAATCGTCCTTAAAGAAGCCGCTATATTCGTGCTGTCGCCAGTCTCGCCGGTTGGTCTCTCCGGGAATATAAGCGGGCGTCAGGCCGCCTGCAGAGTTGAATGACTGTTGCCATCCGCTCAGCGAGCCGGACAAATCGCCCAGTAGATTTTGAGCGTTGGTGGAATTTGCGCCGATTCCCGTGATGGTGCTGATATTCGCGAATGGAATGCTGCCGGCACCTGTGGTCGCCCCCGGTATCACGTAGAAAGAGTTATACCCATTCGAGCTGTCATAGAAGAGCTGCACCCCGCCCTTGAACGCGTGCTTTCCTTTCAGCCAAGTGACCGAGTCCGCATATTGGTAGAGCGGTGAAGTCCGGCCCTGCGGGGCATTGTTTGAGGTGTACTCATTCGTGATGGTAGAAAAGGTGAAGAAAAATGGCTGAGAACCGATGTGCGGCAAAACGGAGTTTTGATCGGAATAGAACGGGCCGGCATAACCAGCTTCGTAGTAGTTGACGCCGCCTCGAAATTCGTTGAGCAGGTTGGGACGAATCGTAGTGGTTGCTGAGAACGTGTACAAATAATTCTTGTTGAAGGCGGCGTCGCTTGGCTGCGCCGGGTAGACCTGCCCGCGGTACCCGTTGAACTGGTTTGCGTGTTTGACCTGCATCGAAAAAGCCAGCCGCGTGTTCTGCGTCAGAGTGTGATCGATGCGGAAGTCATAGAGGTTGAAATTGTTGTTCGCCGGTTGCTGCCAGTAGTAGCCCGCGGTATTTAGTCCATCTCCACGCTGGAAGTTATTGGGCAACGGTACATCCCGAAACGCGAGGGCGACGTTACCGGTTGGATCCGCAACCAAACGATTCGGGTCTCGTCCGAAGAGGCTGACAGTCTGCAGCGGACCCGTTGCGGACGCAGGTGCCACCGGGTTTCCGCTGAGATCCACAGTGGGAATGGCTGATGTTGCGTTCGCGTTTTGAACTCCTGGATAAAAGCGGAAAAGGCCTTGGCGAGCTGTCGCGGTCAGCACCGTATCGTTCACCGCGACGTTCGTGGTCTGCCGCTGACCTTCATAGAGAAAGAATAGGAAGGTTCGATTCTTGATGATGGGACCGCCTGCTCGCGCGCCAAATTGATTTCGGATGAGGAAATTGCGGGGTGCTACAAGAGTTCCATCCGCTTTGCGGCCAAGCTGATTATTGAACCAGCTATTCGCGCTGAGCGCCGTCACGCGGTTGAAGCCGAACGCACTTCCGTGGAGTTCATTCGTACCGGAACGCGAAATAATCTGAACCTGTGCCAAGCCGCGGCCGAACTCGGCATCGACAGGAGCAGTGCTTACGCGAAACTCGCCGACGAGATCCACTGCGCTCACAGCAGTGGTGTTCCCACTGGCGTAGCCCCCGTTGTAACGAGTTTCTTGAACGTTCACGCCAT
>CAXSIG010000456.1:4954-5226 GCA_964237255.1 uncultured Bryobacteraceae bacterium | reverse complement strand
CACCGGACTTCGGGGCATAAAGCAGAGCCACCGACGCGCCGACAATTGCTCCGGCAAGAAACCACAAATAACCACCACTGCTGTTTTCGTTCTCGGACATAGCTCTACGATATCCTAACTCCATGACTTCCGAAGAAGAGATGGTGCCCATATGGAGTTCGTCGAATCACGACGCCGAAATGGAAGCCATGGCGGTGCAGGGCGTGCTGGAATCGAACGGCTTCGACGTGCAGATGGTGGGGCCGTCCACGCTGCCGTCGCTTGAGTTTCAA
>CAXSIG010000456.1:0-4944 GCA_964237255.1 uncultured Bryobacteraceae bacterium | reverse complement strand
GGAAGGTCAGGCTGAGGACGCGAGGTTGGTGATTGAGAAGGCTAAGGCGTCGGGACCGGCGGCGGCGCTTGAGGGTGAGTTGGAAGGGGAGCGGGAGCTATCGTAAGATACCTGCCGTCGGTGCGGACCGTCGTGAGTCCCTCCAGGTCGGTGCGGGAGATGGCGATGTGGCGCTCTTCGAGGGCGGCTAGCGTTTTCGGATGAGGGTGCCCGAAACGATTCTCCCAGCCATCCGAAATGAGTGCGAATGCGGGATGGACGGCGTCCAGGAACGCGGGCGTGCTGCTGGTTTTGCTGCCGTGATGGCCGACTTTTAAAACGTCGGTTCGAGGAGTCGAGAGAAGCGTCGATTTGGTCGGCTTTTCGGCATCGCCGGTCAGCAGGAATGAGTGGCGTCCATAGGCCAGTCGAAGCACCAGGGAATTGTTGTTCGTAGGGAGTTTTTTCGGGCGGTAGTTTGGGCTGGGCGCGAGCACTTGCAGAGAGACGCCTCCAAACGGAAACGCATCACCTTGCAGCATTTTCCGGATTGGGATGTTCTTGGGTAATGGGTATGATGCGGGAACAGCGCCGGTCCATAGTTCCGCTACTTTGAAATCGCGAAGGATGGCGGCCAAACCGCCTGCGTGATCGACATGGAAATGGGTAATCGCGACAGCATCCAGATGATGGATCCCCCGCTTCCAGAGGTACGGTGCAACGACGTCTTCTCCAATATCAAGGCTGCCGCCGTCGATGCCACCGGTGTCGATCAGGACTATTTTGCCGTCGGGGAAGGCGACTAAGACGGAATCCCCTTGACCAACATCTATCGTGGACACTTCGAGTACTCCGGGTTGAGCGACTGCAGAGAACGGGTGAGCCATTAGGATCGTCAAGGCGACTAGCGCACCTGTGAATGAGGCATATCGGACTTTGCGCGGGAAACGAATTGCCGCAACTGCGAGAAGGGTGATGAAGGCGAGCGAGAGCCAAAGGGGAGGGTCAGGAATGCGATAGTTCGGTTCCCAGTGGGCGTGAAAGGCGACGGCCTTTTGGGTGATGTCCAGGAGAAACGCGGCGAGTTGCGCAAGCCATCCGCTGTTGAAAATCAGCGAAACGAAGCCAATCGGCACGACTAGTTCGAGAAGCGGGAGCGCCACCGCGTTGGCGGAGAGTCCCGTTGCCGAGAGGCGGTGGAAATAAAGAACCATGGGAATTGCGAGCCCGATTTGAATGATGACCGAGGTGAGCAGCAGATCGTAAAGGAAGAGGGACAGGCGAACCGGAGCCTGGATAGCGAACCGAGCGAGAGCGACGGGCATTCGAGGAATTAACACCTGCAAAGAGCGAGTGGCAATTGTCCATTCCACTCGGAATTGAGCGGCTTTCGCGGGCAATGAAGCGCTGGGTAAATCAGTTAGGGATTGCGCCACGATCCCGGAGGTTCTCTCAATCACCGGCACGACAAACACCGCGATCAGGGCAACGGACAAGAAGGAAAGCTGGGCGCTCGGGTCATAGAGGGAATCGGGATCCAGCGCCAGAAAACAGATTCCAACCGCGGCCAGGATGTTGAGCATGCGGGATCGCCGAAAGAAGAGGCGGCCCAATGCGAAGAAGGAGAGCGCCGCGGCGGAGCGAATCACCGGAGCTTGCCAACCTGTGAGTAGGCAATACAGCCAGGCTGCAGCTACGGCTATGAGCGTGGCGGTTCTGGGTGACGCAAAGCCAAGCCGAAGGAAAAAGATGAGCGTTGCCGCCAGGACAGCGACGTGGCTGCCGGAAATTACCAACGCGTGGAATGTGCCGGTCATTCGGTAATCGTCAGTCCAAAGTTTTTGCAAGCCCGCGGATTCTCCGATCAGGATGGCTTGCATCATGGCGGTGGTGTACGGGTCTTCGGAATAGAGCTGCTGGATACGGGTGAGAGCGGCGGAGCGAAGGCGATGTATCCCGGCTAGAAAGCGGTTTCCGCATGCGCCCGGAATACGCGTTACTTCCGCACCGGCGGGCGTGACTGCCGACCAATAGATTTTTTGGCGCGCGAGGTAGTAGGCATAGTCGAACGCGCCGGGATTGCCGTAATTATGTGGTCGGCGCGTCTTGGCCGGCAGTTCGATTCGCTCGCCGTAGTGAACGTTTGGCGGTAGGTCGCCGGGGCGTAGCGTCCAACTTACGCGAACCCGGGCGTCGGGAGCAATTTCGAGAACAAAGTGCTCACGGCCTTTTGCGATGACGGAAGGTTCCACGACGCAGCCAGCAAGCGTTATGGGCTCGTTATCGGGCGTGTCGAGTTCGGGAGAAGGCGGAGATTGGTGGAGGGTTGCGGTGAGAATACCTAGAGCGAGGATGCTGAGGTAGGTTGCTGCGTACTTCAGGTATCGCGGGTTTGCTAATGCGGCTAGCGCGGCTAGAGCAAGCGCCGCGAAGAAAGACTCGCCTGTTCCGAATTGCGCCACACGAGTCAGGAGGATACCGGCCGCGAAGCAACAAAACGGAATGAACAGCGGCTCCCTCACTGGAAAGGAGTAAGGATTGGGGCAGACTATTCTCTCTGACGTTCCACTTGCAGTTAGTGCGTGCCTGGCGAGATGTTCTCTCCAGAAGGAACTGGAATCGGAACACCCGCCTGCGCTGGCCGTCCAAAGTTGGGAGTGCCGTCGGAATTCCAGGTGAACGGCTGCGCACGCGGAGAGCGTTCCTGGCCGCAGCCTTGATTCATCTTTGGATTCGCATGATAAATGATCCAATCTTCCTTGCCGTCGGGGGAGCGAAAGAAGCCGTTGTGGCCGGTGCCGTACGCGCTCGCTTTCGGCGATTCCCAGAAGACTGGGATCGGAGACTTGGTCCAGGACTTTGGATCGAGTAAGTCCGCGTTATCGCTCGCGGTGAGCATACCGAGTGTGTAGTAATCGGTCCAGCATCCGCCGGCTGAGTACAACAGGAAAACCTTGCGATTACGCAGGAGCGCTTCGGGACCTTCGTTCACATCGACATGAAGCGGCTGACGCTTTTCGATCCCCGGATTCTCTTCCGTCCGGGTTTTTCTCGCCAGATCACCAATCTTTTCCCAATGGTATTCGGGGGTCGAGATGCGAACGCGGGGCGTGTTCACGGTCCAAGGGTTACTAAGTCCCGCGATATAGATGCTTTGCACACCGTTGTCAGCGCCTTCCCATCCGGACCAGATGAAGTAAAGACGATTCCCAACTTCGAAAACGGAGCCGTCGATCGCCCAACGATCCGTGGCATCGGACATCTTGCCTTTCAGCGTCCAGGCATCCGCGAACGGATCTTGCGAGGAACTCTCCAGCACCCACACGCGATGTGATTCGTTCGACCCCGCATCCGCCGAGACATACACGTACCACTTGCCACGGAGGTAATGAAGCTCGGGAGCCCAGATGTCTTTCGAGTAGGGTCCGGTGGGCGGCGGAGTCCAGATTACCTTGCGTTCGGCATCGGCGAGCTGGCCGATATGCTTCGTGCGCCAGAGAGTAACGTTTCGGGCGGTGGTGTTGGTGTAGTAGTAATAGCCGCCGTGAGAGATTACCCAGGGATCGGGTCCGGAAGGAAGTAGTGGATTCGTCAGCGTTTGCGACGGGGCAAGAACGGCTGCGCTCATAAAGACCGCCATATATAAGACGTTGCGAAGAGGTGGCACGCTACGAAAAGTTTTGTCGCGAGTCATAATCTGGCGTCAAGTCAAGATTACAACGCCAGTCAGTTGAGTTCGTCCAATTCCCTTTTCAGTTCGCGCTGTTCTTTCCTTCTGATCAGGTGATATCCAATGGCCCACACGGCCAGGACGGAAACGAAGGGAAGGGTTTTCAGAAGCAGGTCGAACCTGCCGCCTGATACGGAGAAGAGGAACGTGCCGGCCGCAAGAATCGCCGGTCCTACCACCCGGACTGTTCCTCCTCGCAAAAAGCTTTCACGCCGCTCAATCTCGGCACGATAGAAGTCGACTCCCGTGGTGAAAGGTTGATCGCCAGGCCTGGTTCCCGAGCGTATGTCACGCGTCATAAGAAACAGTCCGCTCAAGCTCCAAACTATTGCAACAACGAGAAAAGGCCATAGCTGCGGCATGCTTTTGAGCACATAAGCGAAGCAGGCAATCTCCGTGATACATAGCGCCACGTGACCCAACAATTGTCCGCGCGTCTTCGCTTTCAATCCACGAATTCTGCGATGAATCAAATTGAGCGTCATTGCCGATACCTCCGTCGGTCGGTTTTGCCAAATGCCTTTTGGATCGTCACTCATGCGCGCCTCGCTCCTGAAACTGCTGCGCCAGCACTTTCTTGATTCGATAGATTCGCATGGCCACATTCGCGGGCGACAGACCCGTGATCTCTCCGATGGATTCCGCGTCCATATCTTCGAGGTAGGAAACAATTACCTGGCGATCCAGTGGTTTTAGTTGCCGAATCAGCTGGGAGAGCCGTTCGAGCGTGAGGCTCCTGTCTGAGGCGACACTCTCCGACTCGTCGCCGGGGATCGTTTCCAGATCCTCTAACCTGACAAGTTTCAAGAAGGTGCGCCGTTCGCGCATTACGTGCAACGCGGCCACGTGATGGGCCACGCGATATACCCACGTTCGCATCGAATAGTGCGAATCGAAACGCAAGAAACTTCTCCATACCTGGAAGTGGATTTCCTGAGTCAGATCGCTGCGCTTGTCGGGATCGCTTTCGTATGCGCGTGCGAGCCGTTCCAGCGCGGAACCGTACTGCTCCATGGCGACGCGATAGAGCTCGTCCTGGTTTTCCTGTGCCGTCAAATTGGGACAACATCTCCTACGAACAGATAGTCGTTCGGGGAGAGGCTTTCTAACAGGGGCTTAGCGGACTTCGTCGTAGCCGGTTCGGTATTGGAGGAAAAGCTCCGGCAAACCGCGGAGCTTTTCGAGCCGGACCTCGATTCGGTGACGACCTTTTGTCGAAGGCCCGTTGTTGCGAA
>CAXSIG010000455.1:858-5230 GCA_964237255.1 uncultured Bryobacteraceae bacterium | reverse complement strand
TACGCAAGCCCGGATACACCGGATCTTCCAGAACCACAGCATCGCCGGCCTGAATCAAAACTTTCCGGATCAGGTCCAGCGCCTGCTGACAGCCGCTGGTAATCAGGACGTCGTCATCGGATGAAGCATTCCCTTCGGATCGCGCCTGTTCCAGAAGATAACGCCTGAGTGGTTCATAGCCGGCCGGTGCGCCAAGCTGTAAAATCGAAGCCAGCTCTTTCGACCGGAGAACCGCCTCGGCGCTTCGCTGAAATGCGTCAATCGGAAACAAATCTTCCGACGGGCGCGATTGTGCAAAGCTGATGCCGGCCGGGGAAACCGAAGTTTGCCGTGGACTTGCGGCAGGACGCATCAAACGAAGCCAGTCGAAAGTGGCTTCGTTTTTTCGCCGCACAAAACTTCCTCGTCCGACTTCGCCGCTGATCCACCCTTCGGTATCGAGCAGGTCATAAGCCGCAGAAACCGTAGTCCGATTCAGTCCAAGCTGCCCAGCCAATTCGCGAGTGGCTGGGAGTCGTTCCCCATCGCGCAGCCTACCGGATTCAATTTCGCGAACGAAGTGGGCAAAAAGCTGGCGGTACAACGGAACCGAGGACTCTGGATTCAACTCAGCCATTCGATATTGGATGATGCCATATTGGACTGCCGCGCGCAACCGTAAAATGCAGGGATGTCCGTTCCGAATGCCTGGACCACGCTGTCCACGAAAGTTGTGTATCAAAATGCGTGGATCCGGGTCCGTGAAGATCGTTATGTGCGCCCGGACGGCGAAACGGGGCTCTACGGGGTCATTGAAATACGTCCTTCCGTGGGCATTGTTGTATTGGATGCGCAGGATCGGGTGGCGCTTATCGGACAATATCGATACACGCTGGGCAGGGTGACGTGGGAAATTCCACGCGGCGGGTCGGCTTCGGGCGAGACCGACATGCTGGCCGTTGCACAGCGTGAGCTACGAGAAGAGGCGGGGGTAACGGCACGTCAGTGGAAGTCGCTTGGGACAGTTGACGTATGCGACGGGGTGACTGACGACGTCCAGCACCTTTACCTCGCGCAGCAGTTAGCGTGTGTCGAGGCCGAGCCTGACCCCGAAGAGGACCTGACCGTCCGATGGGTTACGTTTCGCGACGCCGTGACGATGGCGATGTCGGGCGAAATCACCGAAGTTTGCAGCGTAGCGGCGCTTCTGAAAGTCGAATACCTCAGGAGATAAAACAGCATGAGCGATACGTTTCGGTTCGGTGACATTACAGTAAATCGCCTGGGTTTCGGTGCGATGCGTCTCACGGGCAAAGGTGTTTGGGGCGAGCCGGAGAACCCGGTGGAAGCGCGGCAAGTACTGCGTCGCGTAGTGGAACTCGGTGTCAACTTTATCGACACGGCGGATTCCTACGGACCCAACGTAAGCGAGCAGTTAATCGGTGAGGTGCTGTTCCCCTATGCCCCGGGTGTCGTGATTGCAACGAAAGGCGGGTTGACTCGTCAGGGTCCGAACCAGTGGGCGCCGGTGGGACGTCCCGAATATCTGCGGCAACAATTGGAGATGAGTCTCCGCCGGTTAAAGGTGGAGCGGATCGACCTGTACCAACTGCATCGCATCGATCCGAAGGTGCCGGCGGAAGAAACTTTCGGCGAAATCAAGAAGTTTCAGAAAGAAGGCAAAATTCGTTATTTCGGTCTCTCCGAAGTTTCCGTGGAGGAGATTGAAAACGCGCGCAAGACGATTGATGTGGTGAGTGTGCAAAACAAGTACAACTTATCGGACCGGAAGCATGAAGATGTACTTCAATACTGCGAGAAGAACGGCTTGGGCTTCATCCCATGGTTTCCTGTTGCGGCCGGCGAGCTAGCGAAGGCCGGCGGACCGCTGGATGCGGCGGCTAAACGTCATGGAGCTACGGTTGCCCAGCTGTCATTAGCTTGGCTGCTTCATCACTCCCCCGTTATTCTTCCGATTCCGGGAACGTCTTCTGTGACCCACCTGGAAGAGAATGTCGCTGCGGCTTCGGTGCGCTTGTCGGACGAGGAATGGAAGGCAGTAGAAGGTGAAACGCGGAACTAGCGTCATCGACATCCTACCGAGCGCGACTGTAAAGGAGTGGTTGCCCAAAACAGTTGTTGTCAAACTGCGACAATAGGAGTAACGGATTGGCCATGACCATCACGCTCACACCAAATCAGGAAGAGGTTATCGAGGGAGCCATCCGCGCTGGCTTGGTGCGGTCTGTTGATGAGTTTATCGAAACGGTTGTAAATACCTTGTCACGTCCCCGACCCGCATTTGACCCGGAAGCCGCCCGTTTGGCAGGAGCCCGCATTCGAGAGCTTCGTGAGGGCGTTACACTAAACCGTGGCTCTATGTCGTTCCGAGAGATGGCGCATCTCGGACACAAGTATTGAGAGAGGCTTTCGTTCTAGATGTTTCGGCATGTATGCCGTGGTGCTGTGAGGATGAAACCACATCGACTTTAGAAGAATTACTCGATTGGGCGATCCGAGGCAGCGAACTTCATGTTCCTGCCCTCTGGCTCTGGGAAATCGTGAATGTAGTTTGCGTTGCGGTAAAACGGCAGCGGGTTGGCGCCGATCGCGCGCAAGAGTTTTTGGTCCAACTCGGAACGTTCAACTTCCAGGTAGACTTATTCCCTGCGGTGCGGGATCTACCCCGCCTTCAACTTTTAGCTGAAAGACATAAGCTGACGGCCTAGGATGCGGCTTACCTCGATTTGGCGAAGCGTTTAGCTTTACCCCTTGCCAGCAATGATGGAGATCTTCGCAAAGCAGCTTTAGTCGAGGGTCTTGAGCTACTTATATAATGCGTCACACGGATTGCTTTACAAGGTAAATGATAGAGAGTGTGCCCCTTCGAGTAGCTTTTCGCCGCACTTCGCTAGCGCTTAATTACGCTTTTCCCGGTCCCAGAAGCTTCCCTTTTAAGCTGTCCTCTATCGTTTTGCGGACTTTGCTTTCCGGGAACAACATATTCAATACACCTAAATCAACATCGATCGTTAGATCCTGCGCGCCCACTTCGATCCATCCCTGAATCGGGTTGCGCACGATGCCCATCTTCGCGGTCAGCCAGAAGCGAAGCGTCGATCCGTCCCACGCTTTGCGTTGATCGGTAATCTGAACTAAGCCCGCCGGAACGTCCCGGAATAACTGCTCTACCGCCAGATCCACCGCCCTTTTTACCTCGTCGGGCTGCTTGCCGTGCTTTACCGTGACTCGCATGGTACCCCCATGTCACCATAACCACATGCGCCCGCGCATTCTGATTATCGAGGACGAAGAGAAGCTCCGCCGCGTGCTGGACCTTCATCTCCGGGCATCTAACTTCGATACCGATCAGGCCGCCACTGCGGAACAGGCGCTGCCGCTGCTGGACCGAGCTTCGCTCATCCTGACGGATCTTCGACTTCCGGGCATGTCCGGGTTGGAGTTGCTCTCGCTGATTCATCGAGGGAACCCGCATGCGCCGTTGATTCTCATGACGGCGCACGGCACGGTGGAGAACGCGGTAGAGGCGATGAAAAATGGCGCCTCCGATTTTCTGCAGAAGCCGTTTTCTCTCGATCAACTTACCGCGGTGGTCAATAAGGCTCTTGAGGTTCGTGGGCTGCGCGATGAAAATCGCAAGCTCAAAGAAGAACTCGGAAGGCGGTATGAGTGGGACAACATCGTGGGCCGCTCGCCGCAGATGCAGGACATCTTCGCTCAGGTGCTTCGGGTTGCGCCCACACGCGCCACCGTATTACTCACGGGTGAATCTGGAGTCGGTAAAGATCTAATCGCGCGCGCGATTCATTTCCATAGTCCTCGCAAGGATCGTCCGCTGGTCAAGATCAACTGCGCGGCCATCCCGGAGAATCTGATGGAGTCCGAACTTTTCGGGTATGAGAAGGGCGCCTTCACCGGGGCGCTGGCATCTAAGCCCGGGAAGTTCGAGCAAGCCGATACCGGCACCGTGTTTCTGGATGAGATTGGCGACGTCCCGACGCCCGTCCAAGTGAAGCTGCTTCGCGTACTTCAGGAACGGGAATTGGAGCGACTAGGCGGCACGAAGACGCTGCACATCGATGTCCGTATGATTGCCGCGACCAATCAGGACCTTCGCGCCGCACTGGAGCAAGGTACGTTTCGGGAAGACCTGTATTACCGCCTGAACGTCGTACCGATCGAAATTCCTCCTTTGCGCGAACGAAAGCCGGACATCCCGTACTTGGCGAATCACTTCGTCACGCGACTGGCTCCGGACACCGGTTCCCAAGTCACCGGCATCACTCCTTCCGCGATGGACAAGCTGATTGCTTATCCCTGGCCGGGTAATGTACGCGAACTGGAGAATGTCATCGAGCGGTCGCTGGTGATG
>CAXSIG010000455.1:0-848 GCA_964237255.1 uncultured Bryobacteraceae bacterium | reverse complement strand
AGGTACGGAATTGGACGCCGCCGATATCAAACTCGATGTCAACGCCCGGCCACGCGCGGTCGCTGCCGGAGACTTGGCGTTGCCCGAAGGGATGTCGCTCGATCAGTACGAACAAGAGTTGATCCGGCAAGCTCTCAAAAAAGCCGACGGTAACAAGAGCCAGGCCGCGCGCTTGCTTGGGTTGACTCGCAACGCGCTACGCTACCGGCTTACACAAATGGGTTTGGAATCGTAATAGCCTGAGAATCACGGGCTATGATCCGGATTCTCTTCGCCCCTTTCGCAATTTGTCTCTGCGGTTTGGCCCAAACGGGTTCCGTAGAAGGCACGGTAGTTACAACTGCCGGTCGGCAGCCAGTCCGGAAAGCGAGTGTGGTTGTTACGGCAACTACGCCCGACCGTTCCTATGCGATAGCGATCACGGATTCCGCCGGACGGTTTCGCGTCACCGGGCTGCCGATAGGAAAGTATAGGATCGCAGCCCATCACGCCGAATTTATTTCTGTTCCTTACGGAGCGAGCATCCCCGGCCCACCAAGCCGCCTTCTGGAGCTTACAACGGGGCAGGCGCGCGCCGGAGTAATTCTTTTGCTTGCGCCGGAAGGGTCTGTCAGCGGCAGAGTGCTTGACCCTGAAGGGGACGGCATTAACCGCGTTGAGATGGCGCTCTATGTAAAACAGTGGAAGGAAGGCGTTGCGCAGTTCGTCTATGTGGCCGGGAACTTCACCGAGCAGGACGGTCGCTACACGCTGAGCGGCCTCACCGCCGGCGAATATTGGCTGGCTGTACTGGCGAATTTCGTTCGCGCAACCCCCACGCGCGCCACCGTCACTCGAGGCGTGAAAGT
>CAXSIG010000454.1:3812-5243 GCA_964237255.1 uncultured Bryobacteraceae bacterium | reverse complement strand
GATAGTGTCGCTACGGAAGCTTGGCGCAATCTGGCGCACTATCGATTTCTCCGGCTGCACCGTTTACTGCACGCTTCAATGCTGTGGCATGTGTACCATGGCGTGTCTCTGGGCCAAAGTAAGTCGAATCGTTTTCGGAGCCACGCGAACGCATGTGCACAGCATGTACTTCGAGGAGCGACATCTGAATACGGCCGACTTCATCCGGGACGCGTTTCGAGACGATATCGAAGTGGTTGGGGGCATCCTTGCGGATAAATGCGCACAGCTTTATTACCGGCCCGGCGATCAGCCGCCTCCGGAAGCGTTGAAGCGCTGACTTGCGGTGCTAGACTGTTGATTCCGCAATGAAATTCGTCACTTTTGAACACCACAATCACGCCCATGCCGGCGTTGTCTCGGGCGACCAGGTAATCAGCCTGTCAAGCGTCGGATTCCATAGCGTACTGGACATAGTTTCGGGCGGTCCCGAAGCACTCCATCGCGTGAAGAGCTTCGCTGAGACCGGCGCTCCGGACCATGCGTTCCCCCTCGATTCCGTTCGGCTTCTTGCTCCGATTCCCCGCCCCACGAAGATCATCTGCATCGGGCTCAATTATCGCGATCACGCGATCGAATCCAAGCTGGACATTCCAACCATTCCCGTTGTGTTCTCGAAGTACCCATCCGTTGTGATCGGCCCCGGCGCGAATATCGTGCTGCCGAAAATTTCGGCCAAGCCCGATTATGAAGCCGAGTTCGCGGTGGTGATCGGCAAAAACGGTCGGCACATCAAGGCGGACGGCTGGCAGGAATACGTCTTCGGCTACACCAACCTGAACGATGTCAGTGCGCGCGATTTCCAGATGCAGACCAGCCAATGGATGATGGGCAAGACGTTCGACACGTTCGCGCCGATGGGCCCATATCTAGTGACTGCGGACGAGATCCTTGATCCGCACAATCTGAATATTAGTCTTTCAATTAACGGCGAGACGTTGCAAAATTCCAACACGCGGGAACTGATCTTCCGTATTCCGCAGTTGATCGAGCATCTTTCGAGCGTGTTCACGCTTGAACCGGGCGACGTGATTTCCACGGGCACGCCACCGGGTGTTGGGTTCTCGTTCAACCCGCCACGTTGGCTAAAAGCGGGCGATAGCGTCACTGTGAAAGTGGAAGGCTTGGGCGAGCTTACCAATCCGGTTGTGGCGGAAGTTTAAGCGCCTACTCCACGCGATAGTTCGGCGCTTCCTTCGTAATAATCACGTCGTGAACGTGGCCTTCCCGGAGACCGGCAGGGCTAACCCGAAGAAACTGTGCTGTCTCTTGAAGAGTTGGAATATCGCGAGCGCCGCAGTAGCCCATGCCGGCTTTCAAGCCGCCAACCAACTGGTAAACCAACTCCGACAAAGGCCCCTTCGACGCAACGCGCCCTTCAATCCCTTCGGG
>CAXSIG010000454.1:0-3802 GCA_964237255.1 uncultured Bryobacteraceae bacterium | reverse complement strand
TTTGCATTGGGATCGAGCGAGTACCTGTCCGTATTCCCTTTCGCCATGGCGCCCAGTGAGCCCATCCCTCGATAGGTTTTGAACGTTCGTCCCTGATAAAGAATCGTCTCGCCCGGGCTTTCGTCGGTGCCCGCTAACAAGCTGCCGATCATGACTGTATCCGCGCCGCTGGCTACCGCCTTAGTGATGTCTCCAGAGAACTTGATTCCTCCATCGGCGATGAGTGGAACACCGGACGCACGAGTTGCGCGCGCGCACTCCGAAATCGCGGTAATCTGCGGAACACCAGTGCCCGAAACGACGCGCGTGGTGCAAATCGATCCCGGACCGATGCCCACTTTAATTCCGTCTACGCCCAGGTCAATCAAGTCACAGGCGGCTCGATAAGTCGCCACGTTGCCAGTGATTAGCTGAACTTCAGGCAGGTGCTTCTTGATGATTTTCACTGCGTCCATGACGCGCTGGCTGTGCCCATGCGCGGTATCGATCGCGATCACGTCCACTTTGCGTTTGACAAGCTCCTGTGCCCGTTCCAGGAAGTCGCCGGTTGCGCCGATCGCCGCTCCCACGCGCAAACGCCCTTGTTCGTCCTTTGCGGCGTTCGGATACTTCAGCTTTTTCTGGATGTCCTTAACGGTGATCAGACCTTTGAGGAAATAGTTGTCGTCGACAACCAGCAACTTCTCCACTCGGTGTTTATGAAGAATCGCTTCCGCTTGTTCCAGCGTAGTGCCGACGGGGACGGTGATTAGATCATCCTTGGTCATTACATCCGCAATTGGAATGTCGGAGCGAGACTCAAACCGAAGATCGCGATTCGTCAGAATGCCGACCAGCTTGCCTTCCAGTGTCACTGGGACGCCGGAAATTCGATATCGCTCCATCAACGCGAGCGCATCGCCGATCTTTTTGTGCGGCTCGATAGTGACCGGATCGACGATCATGCCGCTCTCACTTCGCTTGACGCGGTCGATCTCTTCGCTCTGCCGCTCAATCGACATGTTGCGATGGATAAACCCGATGCCGCCCTGTTGCGCGAGCGCGATGGCGAGTTGAGATTCCGTCACCGTATCCATGGCCGCGCTGACGATCGGGATGTTCAGCGGGATCTTGCGAGTAAGACGGGTGCGAGTATCCGCTTCTGCCGGCACAACTTCGCTGTGAGCAGGGACCAGTAGTACATCGTCGAAGGTCAAGCCTTCGGGGATGGTGCTCTGAATCATGAGGTACTACCAGTTTAAGGCGAGAGCTAGTTTGCGATGTCGTGCGTTGTGCTTTGGTCGTGCACTGGGTCGTAAAGCTTCTTCCATTCCGTGTGCGCGGGAGCCTGTACGTAATCCTCAAGAGCCTTACGATCGGCGAATTCCATAACGAAAGCGGCGGTGTAATCTTCCGGCTGGGCTTTGAACGATTTTAGCCACACCCGCGTAATTCCGGGAAAGCCTTGCGCCATTGTCTTGATGCCATCGATCGCGGCTTGCCGCTGTATGGGAGTGGAATCCTTGGTCCAGCGAACGGTCACGACGTGGAGCACGGTGGCGGGTGTCGCAACGGCCGACTGGCCGACCACATAGCCGACGGCCAAGAGTAGAACTGCAAGCAAAACTTTTTTCACGGGTTTAGTGTAGCGCGCTATTCCTGTATGCTGGCCAATCATGCCGACCATCAGCACCTTTTATGGAATTCTGATCCGGATGTATTTCGATGACCACTCGCCTGCTCATTTTCACGCACGATATGGATCTGTCGAAGCTACCATCGTTATCGAAACGCTCACCGTGTTAAAGGGCGAGTTGCCGAGCAGGGCGATGACTTTGGTTCTGGACTGGGCGACAATGCACAAAGAAGAACTTCTGGATAATTGGCGTCTATGCCGGGACAAAAAGCACCCCAGTAGAATAGAGCCACTAGCTTGACGCTTACAAGGACTGATGTGTATTGGGATGTGGTCGAAGTAAAGCCAGAAACGGATTACAGATTGTTTGTGCGATTTGAGGACGGATTATCGGGACATGTCCAATTGTGTTTTGAGGAATTAACTGGCGTGTTATCTCCATTACGAGACGCTTCATTTTTCGAGCAGGTGTCAATTGAACATGGAGCACTAACGTGGCCCGGCGAGATCGACTTGGCTCCCGATAAGATGTATTCCGATTTAGCACAATTTACAGGGTCTAACTGCCCTTGATGTGTTTATCGAAAAATTCGAACATCGGTTCGAACGCCGGAACCACCACATTGATGTGATTCCCGTTCGGAACTTCCGTAAACTTCACCTCGGCGCCGGCCTTCTTCATTGCTTCCACCATCGTTCGGGATTGTGTGATGGAGACAGTAGGATCCGCGTCGCCATGAACGGCGAATTGCGGAACGTTCTTTAGCTTCGTCGCAATTGCCGGATTTCCACCACCTGAAATCGGCGCCAGCGCTGCGAAAATTTCGGGATGGTCCGCCCCTACCGACCACGTGCCGTATGCGCCCATGGAATGGCCGCCTAAATAGATGCGGTTCGGGTTCACCTTATATGCCCGACGGACATCCGCCAGAACATCCATTACATCCTGTTCGGCCGATCCAAGATACATCGCGGCGGGCTCACGGCCCTTCGGACACGCAACAAGATAGCTATGCTTCTCGGCAAGCTTGATCAACGCGCCGTTGCCATACGAATCGAACATGCTGTTCTGATCGCCGCCCATTCCATGCAGCATTACCAACAAGGGATACGAACTGGACGGATTGTAATCGGAGGGCACATAAAGGCGATAAGGCTGATATGTATCGTCCACTTTGGATTTGTAATATTTTTCCAGATCGCCGTAGCGGTTCAGGAACGGATTCCCGCCTTTTTCCCACGTCTTCAGCATCGTTTCGGCTTCATCCAGATCGTTGGCCAAATTGGTGCGCGCCAGACGCGATCCCTCAGCGCCATGATCGGCGTATTCCACCCGCGCAATATGTCCAAGCGCTGTAGCAACTTCGAGCGTAGAGGCCGGTAATTTTGCTGCACGTGCCCGGTCCGTCTTCGTTCGATCCATCATCGTCCGACTGATTTTGACCGAAACGCTCTGCTCCCCCAGACCTTCGAAGGCGGCGAGGATTCGATAGTTCCCGTCGGCGACGTCGGGTATGGTTACTTCCGTTTTGAGAGGCGTCGTGGAAAAGGACGGATCCACCTTGCCAATTGTTTTCAGGAACTCCGGGCTACCCATGCCGGGTGCTGGAACCAGTGAAATCTCAAGCGTCGGACGCTTGGTCAGCGGTTCTTCGGGCGCGAATCGCTCGCCGAATTGAATGGCAACCCGCTCCCCTTGTTTCAAAATGTAATGCTCTGGCTTCACGGTGAGAGCATCAGACCACGCGACCTCAGCGCTCCATGGCTTCGACTCCAGCAGCGCAATGGCGTGATCGAATTCGCGAAGGGCATCCCCGTTCTTACCGGCCATGCGTTCCTGATTGCCTTTTGCCAACAGCGGGTCGATCTGCGCCAACTTTTCTTTCGGAAGTTTCGAAGTGTTCCTGAGCGTGGTGGCGTGCACCAGCGTCGAAAGCACCGCGCCGGCGTCTTGCGCGTGTAAAGCGACGAACAGAGTCAGGGAGAGTGCAAAAAGACGGAGCATGACGGCACCTTTATCGTACTCGGAACTTTTGCGTTCGGTGGTATCGTCTTAACAAGTATGGTGGTGGAAAGCGGCGCTGGACGCGTGGCTGGAGTTGCCGTTGTCCTGCTTGCTATTTCCTCGATTCCGCTGGTTCGATCGAACTGCGAGCGACTGTTCCGCTCACCCTCTTACGACGATTC
>CAXSIG010000453.1:0-5250 GCA_964237255.1 uncultured Bryobacteraceae bacterium | reverse complement strand
CGCTGCCAGGGCCGATGAGCACCAACACCATCGTCCCCACCGTCTCCGCGGCAACCAGCCGACGGATCGCCGGTTGGGGGGCGCCGCTGGGGGCCGGTGGCGGCGGGGCGATCCTGATCAGCGACGAGCTCGAACCAGCAGTAGGCCAGCCCCTTCGTGCGGGTGGTTTCGACGCCCGCCTTGACGATTTCGGCACTGGTTACTCGTCGCTCAGTCACCTTCACAGACTTCCCGTGCAAACCATCAAAATCGACCAGTCGTTCGTTCGCGCCATGAACACGGAAGTAAGCACCCGGCCGCTCGTGGAAGCCATCGTTGCCGCCGCGCGCAGCTTGAAGTGCAACGTAATCGCCGAGGGTGTCGAAACCGAGGACCAGCGCCGCGAGTTGGCGCGCATGGGATGCGATCGCATGCAGGGCTACCTCTTCTCTCGCCCTTTGCCTGCCGCAGACGCCTTACGGCAATTTGAGGTACTGCCTCTAGCTAGTTAGTCGAGATCGAATGCCCGCTTTGGCGGTTTCTTGTCTCCGCTCTTCTTTACATCTTTAAGCAGTTCATCGAACTTGCGATTCAGTAGCGTGCTTTGGCCGCGTTCCGCATCCATCTGCTTCTGAAAAGTCGCGTCGTGCCGTCCCGAAGCTCCTTTTAGCTTCTCTACTTCGGCCGCAAGATCGCTGATGGAGGGAGGCTTCTCATACTCTTTATGCGAGATCACAGCCTCTGTCACAGGATCAATTTTGAGCATGGCTTGGCAGCAGGGGCAGGGAACTTCAAACATATCTTCTTCATGCTAATCCACCTGCCGGTTTGTCCTAAAGAGCCCGCTGCACGTTACAATTCTTGAGTATGTTCAAAGGCATGGAACACACGGCGATCGCCTCGCCGAATCCGGAAATCTTGGCAAATTGGTATGTCGCCAACCTCGGTTTCCACATCAACTTCACTTACGCAGGTAACTTTTTCGTCAAAGCGCCGAACGGGTCCATGCTGGAAATTATTCCCTCGGAAGGGGATCGCGCGAAGGAAAACCAGCCGAGCAGCATGAAATCTCCCGGCATCCGTCACTTAGCAATCGCGGTAGATAGCTTCGATGAATCGCTGGCCGAACTGAAAAGCAAGAACGTCAATTTCACCGGAGAGCCTTTCACCACACAAGGAAATCGGCTGGTCTTCTTTACTGACGCCGATGGGAACCTGCTTCACCTGATCGAGCGCGAAAAGCCACTCCCCTAGAGCAAAGCATTGCTCAAACGGGTTTTCAAAGCATTTCAATACCGCGACTTCCGCCTCCTCTGGACCGGAGCTTTTCTTTCCAGCATCGGCACCTGGATGCAGGTCGTCGCGCAGAGCTGGCTGGTCTTCAGCATGACAAACTCGCCCGTGCTGTTGGGGCTGGATAGTTTTCTGGCGCAAATTCCTATCGTTCTCTTTTCTTTGGTCGGAGGCGTCGTTGCAGACCGCATGGACCGCCGCAAACTGCTCCTCGGTTCCCAATACATCCAGATGACATGTGCGTTTGTCCTCGCCACGCTCCTGTACTTCCACGCGGTTCAAATCTGGCATATTCTGATCCTGACGTTCGTTACCGGAAGCGCCCAGTCATTCGGCGGCCCAGCTTACCAGGCCTTGGTGCCTGGTCTGGTCAAGAAGGAGGATCTCCCGAATGCGATCGCTCTCAATTCCATCCAGTTCAATCTGGCCCGGGTTGTCGGGCCCGTTCTCGGCGGCCTTGCGTTTGAAAAGCTCGGCCCAACCTGGTGCTTCGGTTTGAACGGCGCGTCCTTTATCGCGGTGATCATATCGCTACTCCTCCTCTGCGTCGATTTCACCCCCGCCCGCAGTGAAGTATCCATCCTAAAGAGTATGGGAGAGGGCTTTCGGTTCATTCAAAGCAAAGGCGCAATGGCCGGATTGATCGTCATCGCTTTCTGCATGACCATGTTCGCTTTCCCGCTAATTACTTTTCTCCCTGTTTTCGCGAGGACTATTTTTAAGGGCGGGCCCGAGACGTATACGATGATGCTCGCCGCCTCCGGCTTGGGATCGGTGGCAGGCGCGTTGATCGTAGCGGGAATCAGTCAGATCCGAAGCAAGGGCCGGGTTGCGCTCGTCATGATCGTTTGCCTTGGGCTTGCCATGGGCGCATTCTCGTTTTCGCGTGTCATTCCGCTCAGCTGCCTATTCCTGTTCATTTCCGGCGCAGCTCTCATCGGAGGATTCGCCATGATCAGTTCTCTCGTCCAACTCATCGCCACTAATGAGATGCGAGGCCGGGTCATGAGCGTGTACAACGTGGCCTTCCGCGGCGGTATGCCCATCGGAAGTCTGATGACAGGATACCTGGTGCCACTCTATACCGTGCCTCGCGTCATCGCCGCTAATGGTGTGCTTCTGATTGTGTTAGGCGTCTACTTCTTAATGTTCCAGAGAAAAGTCGCGGCTCTCTAGAGCTAGTAAAATCGAACTAGATGCGTTTTGTCGTTCTACTATTGACCCTGGCAACTGTGCTTTTCGCGTCGGATGCCGAGTTAGACCACGCCCGCGACAAGCAGGACCGGCCCGTTCTGGACCGCATTGCCGCCCAATATGCCACAGGGGCTCAATCCGCCCCCAAGGATGCAAAAGCGCAATACCGAGCGGCTTTGGCCCAGTCGTATGTGGCGGAAGTTGCAATCGAAGTAAAGGATAAGGACAAGGCGCGACGGGCAGCCGAGGCGGGCATCGGACCTGCTGAACGCGCGATCGCCATAGATCCGAAAAATGGAGAGTATTACCGAATCCTCGCAACCCTATGTGGACAAATTATCCCCGCCAATCCGATGGCTGGTCTTTCCTACGGAAAGAAGGCAAAGGAGGCAATCGGCAAAGCGATGGAACTTTCGCCCAAGTCTGCCGATGTGCATATCGCCGAAGGTGTCGGCAACTATTATCTGCCGGCCATGTTCGGTGGAGGTCCCGAACTTGCGATCAAGAATTTTCATGAGGCCATTGCGTTGGACCCCAAGAGCGCCGAGGCCTATTTATGGCTCGGTATCGCCCAGAAGAAGATCCACAAGAATGCGGATGCCCGCCAATCTTTAGCCAAGTCGCTCGAACTGAACCCGAACCGAATCTGGACGAAAGAGCAATTAGACAAGACACCCCCACAGTGAACAAGTGGCTTGTCGGTTTCTCCATAGCGGTCCTCGCGCTTTACACGTTTTTCGTCTTTCCTGGGCACACTTACCTCACGCAAGATACCCAAATCTACGTACCGATTCTGGAAAACCTGTGGGACGGAACCGTTCTTACTCAGGACCTGTTGGTGAGCCGTTCTCATGTGGCGTTCACGCTCTACGATGAATATGCCGTTGCCATGCGATGGCTGACGCACCTAAACTTTGGCTTCGTTTTGCAAGGAACCCAACTCCTTTGCCGCGCGCTTGGGATGTTCGGCGTCTACCTTATCGCGTTGCCCATTCTTAAGAACCGGCTTACTTCCCTTGCAGTATCAGCGGTTTGCGGGATGGGCGCGGAGGTTTGGGGCCCCGCGGTTCTGGTGGTGGAATATGAACCCAGCCCACGGGCCTTTTCCATCCCGCTGGTTTTTCTGACGGTCGGGTTGCTTGTAAATCGACGGTTCTGGTGGGCCGGACTCGTCGCCGCCGTGGCTCTGATGATCCATCCGACATCAGCCGTTCCTCTTTGGCTTTGTTTTGCATTGTTGAAGCAGTGGAAAATTGGCTTCGTTTCGCTGGTTGTCGGTGTAGCAGCTCTCGCTATCTCCGCCGCTTTCGAACCGGGAATGCACGAGGGGAATATCGTGACGGGTCGTGTCTCTCCGCCCCTGGAATCGATACAAAGGATGCGATCCCTGTACAACTGGGTAGGCATGTGGATCGGTTCGGAATGGCCTAAGTACGCAGCCTGTTTGGCGGCGGGCGGCCTCGCTTTGTGGCGGCTTTGGCCTTACACGCCGCCTGAGCTTCGTCTTCTTTTGATCGGACTTCCGGCGCTAGGTCTGGCGACCCTCCCTGTATCGTATCTATTCCTTGATCGCCTGAAATGGAGCTTTGTTCCGCAAATTCAGCCCGCTCGCCAAATGCTATTTTGTGTGGCAATCCCGATTCTCTTGACGGCGACAGCCGCCTTTCGTGTTCGTCGCCGTTGGGAAGCTCCGCTGTGGCTGACCCTCGCGTTGACTCCCGCCGTGGCTGCGCCAAGACCGCGCATGATCTGGACTCCGGCTGTACAAAACCTAAGCCGATGGGCGGCTACAAATACCGCGAAGGATGCGGTTTTCCTGTTCCCTCGTGCGGGTAAGTCATTGGAACCAGGTCTCTTCCGGTCGCAGTCGCTCCGCGCGGTGTACGTGGATTGGAAAGGCGGCGGACAAGCCAACTTCCTGCCGGAACTCGGTCTGGAATGGTGGAAGCGTTATCAAGACGTTATGAAACAGCCCCAAACTTTAGAGCATTACCGCTCGCTCGGGATCGATTACGTTATCTTTCCCGGCGACCCCTACCGCATCGTCAAGGTGTCCAATCGTTGAGTTCCTATGACAGTTTTGCCTGGTTCTACGACCGGTACTGGGCCGCTCCCTTCCAGGAATGGCAAATGCCGGCGCTCGAACGACTGGTTCTCTCCGATCTCAAACCACCCGCCACCGTCCTCGATCTCTGCTGCGGCGTAGGGCATCTGGCGCGCGAGCTAACTTGCCGCGGACTGTCTGTAATCGGTGTCGATGGCTCGCCGGGAATGATTGAATTCGCCCGCCGGAATGCGCCGAATGCCCAATTCATCGCGCAAGCGGCCGACGCGTTTGTTCTTCCGATCCCAGTGGACGCGGTGATCTCCACTTTCGACAGCGTAAACCACATGCATTCACCAGAGATGGTTTTGGCTTCGTTTCGACGAGTTCGCGATAGTCTAAATCCGGGCGGGAGCTTCGTCTTCGACTTTAACTCTCCGGGCGCGTACGGAGAACGATGGGACGCGACCTGCACAGTGGTCGAGCCTGACCACGCGTTCTTTCTCCGCGGCCGGTTCGATGCGGAATCGCAACTCGGCCATACTTCCGTCACCATGTTTCGCGAGATCGACGGTCTGTGGAACCGAAGCGATGCCAACTTTAGCCAGCGACCCTGGACCGTTTCAGAACTCAGCGGGCTATTAATGCAAGCGGGCTTCACATCGGTAGAGCACTGGCAAGCACACCGGGATTTAAATCTTACCGGCCACTACGGCATTGGCCGAGTGTACATACGTGCG
>CAXSIG010000452.1:0-5257 GCA_964237255.1 uncultured Bryobacteraceae bacterium | reverse complement strand
CAAGCGCGACGGGGTAGACAAAACGGGTATTCCGTCGCTACCGATAAAACCGCTGAGCGTCAACCGGGTGCGCGCAAATGCCGGTTCCGGGGTAACGGCGGCCAGCCTGAGAATACTCGGATAAGGATCTTTTACCAGCAGCATGACATCACCCGCGCTCAGACCGGTGGAAGTGCCTTTGACGAAAAGTTCCGTCATGCCTTTGGTCAGCACCGTGGGACGCCCGGTTCTGGCCGGCATTGCATTGAACGCTGAGCGCGCTTGTACCGGCTCCACCGTCTCGAACGTCTGCGGCAATTGGTTTTGGCCGGGAACGCTCATCGCTTTCGCGCCGGTGTCGATGAAACATTCGCCGGGCGCGCCAGGCGTTTCGTCCAAAGTGAATGCCAGTACCGTACTCGCTGCCACGCCGGGATTCAGTTCGTACCCGATCTCGCGCGCCAGTTGCAGCGTGGAGATCCGTTCGGTGGCGGTTCGCAAATAGCCTTCGTTTGCGATGCGCTCTTGATAAAACGTCAACACATCGAGCGTGGTGGCCCATGCGTCCATCAAAGCAATCGCGGGGTCATCGTCTTCTCTCGTTGTGAGTTGTCCCAGCCCTGGACGTGCGGAGATGGAATCCAGCATCGCCTTTTCAAGACCGGCTTTCGTACCGATGCGGTACGGAAGGGCAGGTAACCCGGGTGGAAGCTGGCGACTCATAATCCTCCTGCCACGACGAAATCGATCATGCCGTTTTCCGGTAGCGAGGGGTCGTTGTCCAGCCGCGCCACTTCCAGTTGTTCCATCCGAATCGCACCGAAGCCGAGCTCGTCCGCAGCGGGCTTGCCATAGCGCTGAAATCGCACGACGTCCACGGACGCGATTCCTGCTACGCGCATGGCGCGCTCATATACCTGGCTCAGATAGACAGGCTGTCCGAAGCTAAAGTTGCTCCGGTTGAAGAAGGCGGAGAACTCCCGCTGCAACCGATCATGTACGTCCGATTGAAAATAACCTGGGGCGACACAAACGTTCAAGGCAATATCGAGAGGAACATTAACCGGACCGCCGATCTCGAGATCGTATCCCGCCATTCGATATGGCTCCAGGAAGTCGGCCACGGACGATTCAAACGCCTGATCTCCATCCACATCCAGGCCGTCTTTGCGAACCACGGTGACGAACACGGTGCTCCAACTTCCGGTCCATCGGAAGCGGGCGGTGGCTGTCCGGACCTGGGGATGCCGCATCGCGGCTTGCGCATAATCGTCCGGGGTTACGGCGCGTTGTTGGGTACGGAAACTTTGGGGCGCAAACAGGCGGGCGTTGTCCAGAGGCTCAGGGTCCGTGCCTCCGGAAGCGGGAAGCGGATTCCGAACCTTGGTAATGCCCGCCCTTGCGGAGACAACCTGAGTCAGCACGTCGGCTCCCACGTTTCCAGCGCGGCCATTACCTACGCGATACGTCGCCGTAACCGCCGATCCCGGAAAGGGCTGTGCGCCGTCGATTCCGTCGCCGAAGCGCAAGGAGGAAGAACCGTCGCGCTCCGTTTCCACTACAAAGTCGCGATCGAAGCGGCCGCTAGAAAGCAGATCGCGACGCGCCGTCCAAGGCTGCCCGCCGACGTTGAGCGATATGGCCGGAAGCGCCGTGCGAACGTCCTGCTCGCTTGCTTGCGATGCCGCAACACCCGGAACGTAACCGCTCCGAAACGTGAGATTGGGGCGGGGAAGACGTGGACTGTAGCTATCTGTCACCGTGGGAAGAGCTTCGGCGGAGAGGGTCAGCCCGTGGTCGGCAAGTACCAGGTTGCCGCGCACCATGGAAATTTCCGTGATCTGCGGCGCGCCATCCGCGGGAGTGATGGACGCGGTGAGACAAAGGTCGAACGGCAGTGCATCGAGAGCCGACCATGCGATTGCGATAGCCGGAAGACCATCCAGCGGATCCACACCGTTGGTCACCGTTGTTAACCGTACGACGTGGCGATGCGCGGGATCGGCGTCGGCGGGGCTTCCCGTTTCCGGACTGAGCACTTCTTCGAAGAGTAGGAAGTCGCCGGGTTGCAAGCTCAGCGCCGGTGCTCCGGAACGGTTGCGCAATGTCGCGGATGTAGAGCCCGCGGGAAGTGTGCACGCCGAACTGCCCCATGTATAAAAAGACATGGCGCTGTTTGAGGCCCGCAAGAGAAGATCCTGCATGGTTTCGAAACTTGTCACTCCTTGCGCAAGTACCGCGGAGCCGCTTGGAAGAAGATAGCCGTCAGCCGCGCTTCCGGGTTGCACATCCATCTGGATCCACGCGCGAGCGTTGCATCCTTCATGAAGCGTGTAGTTCAACAGGCGCGCATGGCGGCGCACCGAGACTCGCCGGCGCGCGGTGCCTAGATAAGCTTCCGTAGCTACCGCGTCCTGGTAGTAGCTCAGATGATCGGCTGTGTAAGCAAGCACTTCGACCAATGCGATCTGCAGGTCCGCCGGATTGCGCTCCGTCCAACCGGGCAGGCTCAGGCTGAGACGGTCCAGCATAAGCGATCGGAAGCTGGAGTAGTCTTTCGCCAGATAATTTCCGGACGAAGGGGCTTCGGGTTCGGGCGCTTGCGCAGGCGCGGGCCGGCAATCGAAATCGGTATCGCAGGCCGCTTTGAAAGAAAACGTAGTCGCGCTTAATTGGGGATCGTAGCCGGCGGGCGGGGCGGCGTTCGTGGGTGAGGTGACCAGACGTAACGTGTATGTGGAAAAATCTCCCGCCACGTTGACGGTTACGGTGAGCACGTTGGCCATCGCAGTCGTCGCGGTGACGGCGATGTTGCGAACGCGCACGCCACCTTCAATGCGAACGTTATCGGGCGTAAGTGTTGGCCCGGTAATCGGCAGCAGGAAGTTGACCGCCAAGGTTCTCTGGTCGTCGGACGCGATTTCGAGGAAGTCGATTCCGTTTTGCTTTCCGGCTTTCAGCACCAGGGCGCGGCGGCTATCGTTGGCGCACTGCGGGCTCATAGAGACCTCGCATAATCTGCGGTCTGGGTCTGACCCGTCGACAGATTGAAGTAACGGACTTGCACCCGCAACGTGGCTTCGTCGGCTTCCACGTCGATGTCTTCCACTTCCACCAACCCTTGCAGCCACTGCTGCAGCGCGCTCTGGACGGTGACACGCAGCGCGGCGGCAAGCGTATCGCTGTTGGGCGCGAACGCCAGCTGGATCACGCCGGTTCCGAAAGTGGGCCGATTCACCCGCTCCCCCGGATTCGTAAACAGCAGCTGCTCGATCAGATCGTGAATATGATCGTCTGCGGACGCCGTGGCAGTGCGTCCGTTTCCGCTGATTCCGAATGGCCACGCGACGTTGGTCATGTACCCTGCACCTTCACTTGCGCGGAAACGATGCTCATGGGCGTCCCGTTGGGAATGGAGACGGAGTTGCTGGACTGCGTCACCGCCGGAACTCCGCCGATGGTGACGCGCGCCGCGCCGCTGGTCCATTGGGCTGTCGTGCAAGGCGTCAGCACGCCGCTAATCTGGAATGTGCACCCGGTAATGGTCATCACGTCGGTCAGTGCGACCGCCGGTTGCCCGCTCAACGTAACGCGGGGCTGACCGGGAGTGATGGTGGCGCTGCCGCCATGCGAGCAGAGTATCGATGCGCCTACTTGAACCAAGTAAGGCATCAGGTAACCTCCAGTGCGCCGTTATTGATTGACACCGAAGGGCCGGAAAGCGATATCGTGGCGCCTTGTCCGTTCGTCAGGGTGATTCCGGAATCCGTGATGGAGATCATGGCGCCGGTAGCAAGCTTTAACGCAATGCCGCCGGAAGGGCCGGGAAGATCGCTCAGTACCAGGCTCGTCTGCTGCGAAGTCTGAATGACCACGCTCGGCGAAACCGGCAGCCCGGCCGCTACGGGCGCTGGAACTTCGGAATCGCTTCCGTACCAGCCGCCGGTCCAAATGGGGAAATCGGGGTCGCCTTGTTCGAACTCCATCCACACGCCCGCTCCCACTTGCGGCATCACCACTAAGCCGCTTTGTTGTCCCGTGAACGGAAGGCAAGGGAGCGCCCAGGTGGAGGGAATCAGGCCCAAGACATCCGGTATCTGCGCCTGGATACGGCACATCTGCATGGGATCGATGTTGTTGATCACAGTGCCCCGATATTTTCCATAAAATTTCATCCCAACACCCGGGAAGAAAGCGGTATCTGGGCGTTGCGCGAAAGGCTGAAGCTCTGTTTGTAGGAACCGCGCTTGATCTTGTGGCCGACACTTTTTACGAAGTACGTGCCGTCATAGGCGTTGCCGGCGCCTCGCACGTCCACCAAGTCCCGCGACGTTAGAACTCTGCCGTACTTCACCACATCGAGCGTGCCCGAAGCGGAGATTACGTCGGCGGCTTGCGCGGTCCGCGCAACGCCACGCGTGATGGCTTGCACCACATCCAGCTTGGCCGTGGCTTCCTTGTCCTTGTCTTTATCGGTCTTTTCTTCTTTGCCCTTCTCGCCTTTGTTGCTGGAGCTTTTGTTCAAATATTCAATTCCCAAAGGCACAGGCTGCTTCAATCCAAGCGGCGGATTCAACGGTGAGATGTCGGGCACGGGAATCGGGATGTTGATCTTCGATTCGGTGTCCTGCACGTAAAAGATGAATTGCTTTTTACCGATGGCGTCAAAGCTGAAGCTGAGCGATTCCACATTGCTATGCGCGTCCATGTTTACGGAGAGCGCCGGTTGCGGAACGCCGAAACGTTGTGCCGGTCCCCAATACGCGATATTCGTTCCTGGCGCGGGGCCGGGCCTTACATAGAACGTATAGCCGGTTTCGTCGGCAAGCTTCTTGATGTACTGGTAATCCGTTCCCTGCTGTACCGGCATCTTTTCCAGCGGACTGTAGACAAACAGCGCCGGGCTTGGGATGATCACGGGAATCACGCCGTAGATCGCGTAACGGGAAAGGATAAGCGCCACCCGAGCCTCGGGAGGAACCGCTGGCCAAGGCTCGCCCGTGGCATCGATCAAGTCCATCATCTGACTGATGTCCAGGCCGGTAATAGTCAACGTCGATTGCCCCGGTTCATTGCTCGGAACGAAATCCTGATGCGTAATCACGCCATCGATCAACGTCGTCGCTTGGCCTTGCATGGTCAGGATGAGGATCACTCGCCGGGCGCCATCGAAGAAGCCCGAAGGAAGCAGGTCTGTCACGATCGGCGAAGCTTTCGAAGCCGAGAACGAGAGTTGAAAGCCACTGCGTTGATCCGCACTGTTCGTAATTTCCACGTT